>JANNRX010000031.1:0-3277 GCA_031401875.1 Hyphomicrobiales bacterium
GCGTTCGTGACGCAGCCGTAGCGGTCCGCGACCGTCTGGCAGAATTGGGCTTCCAAAGCTGGCTCAAGACATCCGGAGGCAAAGGGTTTCATGTGGTCATGCCAATCCGGCCGAAAGCTGACTGGGTCCGCGTCAGGACATTCGCGCGGGATTTTGCCAAAGCCCTTCAGCAGGCGGAACCTGAGCGCTATACTGCGACGCTCGCCAAGGCGGCACGCAAGGGGCGTATATTTATCGACTACCTGCGCAATGGACGCGGAGCCACCGCGATTGCGCCTTACTCGACACGGGCAAGGAAGGGCGCTGCTGTTTCCATGCCAGTTTCATGGCAAGAGATCGAGGGAGATCTGAAGCCCGACCAGTTCCGCGCGGCGGCAATTTTGGCCAACGGCGTCGATCAACCGATGCACAACGGCCAACTGGCGACAACGGCACACGGCATGAAAGCCCTGTGAGGTCCGCGAAAGCTTGGCGACGGCGGGCTTGGTCTAGGTAATCAAATTTCATGGGTTAAACGGCCTACCATTGCTACGGCCATCTAAATGGCGCATTCATTCAGCCTTTCGCTGCATATAGCGCTGTCAAATGACATCCCTGATCGATATGACAGCTGATAAGAGCGCGACCGTGTGAAGTAAAATGGGAGCGTTTATCGTGTCTGCAAACGCCTATATCGCTAAAGTTGACCAAACAAAAACAGCGGCGACTTTTGTTACTTCGCGCCGCTCGTTTTCTCTTGCAAGCCACCTTGCTCTCATTGCTGTCCTCACGGCATTGCCGCTGATTGTTCTGGCATTCTTCGCCGCCGACCGTGTGCTTCAGGTCGAACGCCTTACATTCCGGGAAACCCTGAAAAGCAACGCCCGTGTTCTGGCAAGCGCGGTCAATGGCGAAATCGACGCCCATGTTGCAGTTGCAAGAGTCCTTTCAAATTCGCTTGCCCTGAAATCCGGTGATATCCAGGCGTTTCAGCAACAGGCCAACGACATTCGGGTCTATTTCCCGGGTTCGGAAATCCTGCTGACTGCGCCCGATGGCCAGCAACTGATGAACACCCTGGCTTCTCCCGATGCACCTCTCCCGGTCCGGCGGAACATGGATGTGATGAAGCGCGTGCTAGAAAGCAGGCAGCCCGTGATTTCTGATGTGTATATCGGCCGGATCGCCGGAATTCCGATGACATCGGTCGAGATGCCCGTCCTCAACGGTGAGGCAGTAGCCTATGTCCTGTCCATATTGATGCCAGCCGCGAACATGCAGCAATTGCTCGCCAATCAGAAGTACCCTGCTGAATGGGCAGTGGCGGTTCTCGATTCCCAGGACAATTTTGTTGCCCGTATTCCGGACCCAGCCCGGGTCGGCACGCCTGCCGCGCAAGGTTGGAGAGAAGCCATCAAACAAGCGCCCGAAGGTCTAATCGAGACCATCTCCGTTGAAGGCGATGCGGTGATCATCGCCTTTTTCCCGGTTGTTCACGGCTGGACTGTTGGCGTTGCGGTTCGCAAATCTGCTCTCGATGCGCCTGTCCAGAGAACGTTGCTGTTTCTGTTCGGGGCGGCCGGCGCCAGCGTCGCGCTGAGTTTCGCCATGGCTTGGCTCGTGGGACGCAGGTTGTCATCCTGTGCTGATGCGTTGATAAAGACGGCAGGCAATCTGGCGCGAGGCGAGATTGTTCAGGCGAAACCCACCGGTGTGAAAGATTACGACGACCTTCTGCAAGCGCTTGAAACGACATCGAGCTTGTTGAAGACGCGCAGCCAGCAGCGGGATAACCTCGAGAAAAGCTTGATGTCCAGCACCGCACTGCTCAGCGCTGCGGCCGAAATCGCCCAGATTGCACCCTATCAATGGGATCCGCAGACCGACGCGGTCAATGCCGACGCGCGTTTCAGCTCGCTCTGGGGTGTCCCTGCCGATTTTCGTGTGACGTCAAAGGGCTTGCTGGCATATGTTCATCCTGATGATATCGCGCTCATCCGCTCAAAAATCATCGCAGCACTTGACGCTTCCGGTGATGGTCTCTTCGACGCCGAATTCCGCGTTACACACGAGCAGAGCCACGAAGAGCGGTGGCTGGTGTGCCGAAGCAGGACCATTTTTGCCGGTCGCAAAGCCGTCAATGTGATCGGCGCGGCCCGCGACATCACCAGCCGCAAGAACGGTGAGTTGATCCTGCTGGCGCGCGAGCAGGAATTTCGCGATCTGGCTAATGCCATGCCGCAGCTGGTCTGGACCGCTGACGAAAACGGTTCGCTGACCTACTACAACAAAAGGCGCGATGACTATTACCGATCGGATGAAGCTAGAATGGACTGGGATGGTTTGATCTACCC
This sequence comes from Hyphomicrobiales bacterium, assembly GCA_031401875.1. Lineage (GTDB taxonomy): Bacteria > Pseudomonadota > Alphaproteobacteria > Rhizobiales > Beijerinckiaceae > JADCCX01. The sequence continues at coordinate 2,334 of JANNRX010000031.1, forward strand.
GGATGACAAAGTCAGCACCTACGAAGCCTGGGAGACCGCGCAAACGACGAGTCAGCCGTATGAAATCGAACACCGGCTCATGCGTGCCGACGGTCTCTATGCCTGGCATCTTAGCCGCGCCGTGCCTGTCCTCGATGCGAGAGGCCATGCCACCAAGTGGTACGGCACCGCGACCGATATCGATCAGAGCAAGCGCAGGGAAGAGTATGTCCGCGTGCTGATGAGCGAAACCGCCCATCGGTCGAAGAACCTGATCGCCGTAATACAGGCCGTGGCGCGCCAGACAGCCGCGTCGAGCGCGGGTTTAAAAGAGTTCAACGAAAAGTTCTCGGCCCGGCTGCAATGCCTTGCTGGCAGTCACGATCTTCTGATCGCCCGGGAGGGCGCCGGGGTGGGTCTGGCTGAACTTATCCAGTTGCAGCTTGGTCATTTTGCAGATTTGCAAGGTACGCGCATCGCAGTGATGGGAGATCCCATCCTGCTTGAGGCGACGGCAGCGCAAGCGATCGGCATGGCTCTGCATGAATTGGCGACCAATGCGGCGAAGTACGGCGCGCTATCAACTGAAACCGGCAAGATCGATCTACAGTGGACGGTTCAATCAACCTCTGCTGGCGCGAAACTGGTCATTATCTGGAGCGAAACTGGCGGGCCTCCCGTTGTTAGGCCAACACGCTCCGGACTTGGAAGCCTTGTTATCCAGCGGCTTGCCGGAGATCGTATTAATGGAACGGCTGAACTGCAATTTTTGCCAGACGGTATCGTTTGGACCTGCGAAGCCGCCCTCGAGAACGTTCTCGCCAAGTGAACCGGCGTCAAAAGCCTTTTGCAGTCGTGCTGTGCGTCGACAGATCACGACTGCTGTCCGCCAATTTCGAAGCAGCTCTCGCTGCATATCCACGAGTGGTCTCACTTTTCAATCAAAAGACTGCGCACTCTCCTTA
>JANNRX010000032.1:0-4922 GCA_031401875.1 Hyphomicrobiales bacterium
CCAGACCTCAGGCATCGATCTGCCGTTGAAGGCGCTGGTCTGGCAAGCGGCTGATGGCGCGGTCAATGTGACCATGAACACACCTGCCTTCATGGGCGCTCGCCACAAGATTGCGGAATGCGCGGCTGGCCCGCTTGGCAACATCACCAAGGCTCTCGAAGGCATTGCAGCCGACGCGACCAAATAACGGAACACGCTCCGTGAGGGGTTGGCTTTGCTCCCTCTCCTGTGCTAATCGCCCCCGACGTGGGCGGTTAGCTCAGCGGTAGAGCTGTCCGTTTACACCGGACCGGTCGGGAGTTCGATCCTCTCATCGCCCACCATTTCCTCCGTCTCTGCCAATACATGCGATGACAGTGCCGCATACTTCTCGACAGGACGCGGATGGCGATTCGGTCAATGCGAATCCGCGCTGCGCCTCTTCTCCCTTGACGATCTGCTTTCAAGTTCACAAATTGGCGAGGCCTTTGACCTTTGTGTGCAGTAATGGCAGCATGCGTTCATGGGGCGTGGCAGAGTGATCAAGTGGAAAGACAAGCGATGAAACACCCCGGAATGAAGCTGTTGGTAATGACGCTGTCGACCCTGCCTCTAGCATGCCTTGCCTTTGCAACCATGATCACGGGTGCGCAGGCCCAAATGAAATTCACCGTGAATCCTCTGGGCAATGAAGCGGTTTGCGGAGATCGTTGCCCTGTCGTGATTCAGGCGCAAGGACGCATTACAGGCTCATCGGCGGCGGAATTCGTGGCTTTTGCCAAACAGGCCTCCGGCGACCGCAAGCTTCTGAACATGGTTCTCATCCATTCGCCCGGCGGCAGTGTGCTTGGTTCCATGCGTCTGGGCAGCGTGTTTCGTTCCTTGGGTACAACGGTTGTCGTGGCGCGTGTCCAGGCTGGTGGCGGTGGCGGCGGATTCTTCAGCGCTCCCCGGCAGACCACCGACAGCCGCACGGGACAGGTGATTCCCGAAGGATCGCTCACCAATGCCAGCTGCAATTCTGCCTGTGTTTATGCCGTCATGGGCGGCAAGAAGCGGATTGTGCCCGAGCAAAGCCGCATGGGCATTCACCGCATGCAGGCCGAACAGAATTTCGGTTTTGATCCGGTTCAGGGGCGCAGCGTTACAGCGATCAGCAAAGGCAGTACCGAGCAGGTGGCTGCTCTCAAGCGCTATGCACGCACCATGGGTATCGACCAGAAGCTGATCGATATTGCAGAATCAATTCCGCATGAGGAGATCAAGATCCTCTCGCCCGCCGAAGTGCGCAGTTTCAAGCTGGGCAGCCAGAAACTATGACCCGACGGAAAGACACTTAAGCGGTTTTGCGGGGAGCTTTTTTCGTCGTTTGTGTTGACACCCGGCGAAAGCTCCCTTAGCACCGGCAAACCCAAGGGATGCCATGTGCAGACCATGCGGGAGTAGCTCAGTTGGTTAGAGCGCCGCCCTGTCACGGCGGAGGTCGCGGGTTCGAGCCCCGTCTCTCGCGCCATTTTTTCCACATCATCAATTTATCGCTGCACAAGCAGTTTGCCGATGCTGCTTCATTCTGTCCAACGGACTGATTTTTCATCCGCTTCATCCGTGAACAGCGCAGCAGCTTCAATAAAAAGCGACAGGCCTCACACGAACGAGACTTGCAATCTGGTCATGCTTTCTGTCAGTGCAGCAGCATAACCTGGATTGGAATGCCGATGAATGGCGCTGACAGAATTGCTCGACGGCTTGCCGCAGCAGGCATTACCCGTGCTTTCGGCATACCCGGCGGCGAAGTTCTGGCTCTGGTAGAAGCGCTCAACGCGGCCGGGATCGAGACCATTCTGACCAAGCACGAAAACGCTGCCGGGTTCATGGCTGAAGGCGTCTGGCATGCCACGGGAAAGCCCGGCTTGTTTTATGCCACGCTTGGTCCGGGCGTTGCCAATGCCATCAATGTCGTTGCCAATGCCTATCAGGACCGTGTTCCGCTGATTTTTCTCACGGGCTGCGTCGATGCAGCCGATGCCGAGACATACACGCATCAGGTCTTCGACCATCAGGCCTTGCTGCGCCCCATCGTGAAGGCGACCTTCAAGGCGACAGCGGAGACTGCCGATCTTGTCATCGACAAGGCGCTGGCCGTGGCGCTTTCAGGCCGCCCTGGCCCGGTGCATATCGATGTTCCCATCAGGGTCGCAGAAGGCAATGCACCGGATCGCCCGCTCGTGATTTCGCCTGCGCCCGCGCCAGTGCAACCTGCCTCTGGCGTTCAGCTTGAAGCTGCAAGGGCCATTCTGGCCAAAGCCCGTAAGCCGCTGGTGATTGCAGGCCTCGATACGGTCAATCATGCTGCGGGGAAGCAACTTCTGGCGTTTTGTGAAGCGTTGAAGGCCCCCCTGATCACGACATACAAGGCAAAGGGGCTTGTGCCGGAGGATCATCCCCTGGCGCTTGGCGCGGCCGGGCTTTCGCCCAAGGCCGACAAGCTGCTGATGCCGCTGATCGAAGAGGCGGATGTCATTGTTCTGGCTGGCTATGACCCCATCGAAATGCGGGTGAACTGGCGTCATGCGTGGCCTGCACAGAAAGCCGTGATTGATCTGGCTGCCGATGCCACGCCCCATGGCATGCACAGCGTTACGCATCAGTTTATTGGCGATATCGGTGAGAGCCTCGCCGTTCTGACACCTGAAAAACCTGCCACGCATGCTGTTTGGCCTTCGGGAGCACCTGCAAAGGCGCGCCTGGCGTTGCAGGCCGCCTTTGCTCCGCCTGCTGCCTGGGGGCCGCATACTGTCTTTGACACGCTCCGCAAGACCTTGCCGAGGAATACGGTGGCAACTGCGGATAGCGGGGCGCATCGTATTCTCGTCTCACAGATGTGGACGGGATATCATCCGCGCGCGATCCTGCAATCGACGGCACTGTGCACCATGGGTTGCGCCGTGCCACTGGCCATGGGCTACAAGCTGGCCATGCCGGAAACGCCAGTTGTCTGTTTCGTCGGCGATGCCGGTTTTGAAATGGGACTCGGCGAGCTTGCCACCCTGCGTGATCTCAAACTGCCGGTGATCATCTGCGTGCTTGTGGATGAAAGCCTTGGCCTCATCGAGATCAAGCAACGGGCGACTCAAAGGCCCAATTCCGCTGTCGATTTTGGTGGCAGCGACTTTCCGCGTGTCGCAGAAGCCATGGGCGGTCATGGCATCTGGATTGATGATTCGGCGACACTTTCGCGCGAAGCCCGCACGGCCCTGACACGCGACACATTCACGGTTCTCGCCTGCCGCATTGGCCGCCGCGCTTATGACGGGGCGTTTTAGCCCTTCCGCATAGCAATATCGCTCATCTCACGGGTTTCATCACGCGGTCGTGACAGCAGGTGAGAGAGTGTGACATGCCATTTTACGGCGATTCTGCGATAAAAATATTCTACGGAGTCGCATGTTAATGACATTCACTGGTACTCGCGCTGATAGCGAACTGACACGTGCCGAAACGCGTGACGGTACATGGAACGCTCTCGTTACCGCCTTCCTCTGCCATGGTCGTGAAACGCCGGTGCTTCTGGGTCGTTTGATCACGGAATTTCCCGATGAACCCATGGGCCCGCTGACCAAGGGTTACATGCTGCTGATGCTGTCTCGTTCCGAATTAAGGGCGGCGGCAGAAGAATCCTATGCCGAGGGCATGCGTCGTCTGGTGCTTTCGCCGGATACCCGCGCTTCATACTATGCGCAGGGTTTAAGGAGCTGGCTGGATGGTCAGCCTCGTGGGGCCGTGCGCGCCATGGAAAGGATCATCGATAACAATCCCCTCGATGCAATGGCTGTGAAGATTTCCCACGCCGTTCGCTTCATGCTGGGGGATGCTGATGGCATGCGCCGCTCCCTGGCCCGCATCGTCTCGATCTACACCGATACAATTCCGAATGCCGGCTTTATCCGCGGATGTTATGCTTTTGCGCTGGAAGAAACCGGTGATTACATCGAGGCCGAGAAGATTGGCCGGCGCGCTGTCCAGCTTGAACCCCGCGATGCCTGGGGTCGCCACGCGGTCGCCCATGTTTTTGAAATGACGGGCAGGGCAGCAGAAGGCCTGAACTGGCTGTCTGACAAGAGCCAGTGGGAGCATTGCAACAACTTCTCCTTCCACATGGCCTGGCATATCGCACTGTTCCAGTTGGAACTTGGTCGCAACCATGAAGCACTGGCGCTGTATGATGCTGCGATCCGTGCCGAAAAGACGGATGATTTCCGCGATATCGCCAATGCCGCGTCCTTGCTGCAAAGGCTCGAGATCGCAGGCCTTTCTGTGGGTAATCGCTGGGAAGAGCTGGCTGATCTGGCCGAACGTCGCATTGAGGATCGACAGCTTGTCTTCGCGGATCTGCATTATATTCTGGCACTTCTGGGCGCAGGTCGTTTTGGCACGGCCGAGACCATGGTGCGCAGCATGCTGGACAAGGCCCCGGTTGGCCATAATGGCAAACTCACCCAGGACATCGCAGCGCCGGTTGCTGCTGGTCTTGTGGCATTCGCCGCAGGCCGCATGGAGGAAGCCCTGCAATTTCTAGAGCCTCTGCGCGACAAGCTTCAGCCCATCGGCGGCAGCCATGCGCAGCGCGATGTGTTTCAGCAGATCTATCTTGAGGCATTGGTGCGCACAGGTGCACCAAACGCCCAGGCTGCGCTGCAAAGCCGCATCGAAAGCCGGGCGGGAAATAATCTTTTTGCCTCCGAACGCCTTGCGCGCATTCTTACCCGCTCCACCCTTGGCAAGGTTGCGCTGGAGACGCTTGGACAAACCCCTGTATTGCAGGTTCACTAGGGCCTGTCGTCCGTTAGGAACACATGGTGGATGAGATCGAAATGGGCTGAATGAAAGGACAAAAGACGCGCCGATAGCAGCGCTATCGGGAAGGTTTTTGTCCTTGCAGGCGG
>JANNRX010000033.1:0-3980 GCA_031401875.1 Hyphomicrobiales bacterium
TGACATCGCTTTTTGACTACAGACGACCAACAGCGCTCCGTTCGTTTTCCATATGTTGACGCCATGGGGACAGGAAAAGAACACCGAAATTCGAGATACAATGGCATCTGGCATTATGAATACCAGATATTGGCAAAGCCGACTCTTTGCGTTAGCTTCTCGATCGTCTCAAGTGCCAGCCAAGGTGCAAGACATTCGGGACCCGGGTTCCGGTCAGGGAGATATTTCTGCCGATGAGTGAACACCACGATCACACGGTTCAATCTTTCGGGCATCCGGGTCTTGGCCGCAAACGTGCGAAGTCGGTTCCGAAAGGCCGACAGGTTGATCCTGTAGCCTTGCAGCAGATTGAGGTGTTGCTGGGTGCACGCGCGCTCAGGCGCGACCTGCTTATCGAGCATCTGCATCTGATCCAGGATCACTACCATCAGATATCAGCGGCTCATCTGGCTGCCCTTGCCGACGTCATGAAACTTTCCTTCGCGGAAGTATTTGAAACGGCGACCTTCTATGCGCATTTCGATATCGTGAAGGAGGGCGAGCCTCCGATACCGCCGCTCACGATCCGTGTCTGTGACAGCCTGACCTGCGCACTCTATGGCGCGAAGGAATTGCACGACACTCTTGAAAAGAGCGTGGGTTCGCAAGTGCGTGTCGTGCGTGCGCCCTGTCTCGGCATGTGCGATCACGCGCCTGCGGTCGAGGTCGGGCATCATTTCATTCGCCAGGCAACACCTGATGCCGTGATCACAGCGATCGCCGATGGTGACACCCATGTCCACATGGAGGCTTACCTCGATTATGACGCCTATGTTGCAGCGGGCGGATACATGCTCCTCAACAGCCTGCGCTCCGGCGAGCGCAGCGTGGAATCGATCCTTGCCATACTCGATAGTTCCGGACTTCGCGGTCTCGGCGGTGCCGGCTTTCCAACGGGCCGCAAATGGCGCGCCGTGCGTGGTGAAGCTGGCCCAAGGTTGATGGCCGTCAATGGCGACGAGGGCGAGCCTGGCACCTTCAAGGACCGCCTGTACCTGAACACAGACCCCCACCGGTTCCTCGAAGGCACCTTGATTGGTGCCCATGTCGTCGAGGCAGATGAGGTTTATATCTATCTGCGGGATGAATACCCCATGGCCCGCGAGATTCTGACACGGGAGATTGAAAAATTACCACCCGGTGGGCCTGTCATCCACATGCGCCGGGGGGCGGGAGCCTATATTTGCGGCGAGGAATCCTCCCTGCTGGAAAGCCTGGAAGGCAAGCGCGGGCTGCCACGCCACAAACCGCCCTATCCCTTTCAGGTCGGTCTGTTTGGCCGCCCCACGCTCATTAACAATGTCGAAACACTCTTCTGGGTCCGCGACATCGTGGAAAAGGGCAACACCTGGTGGAATTCCCAGGGACGCAACGGTCGCGTCGGTTTGCGCAGCTATTCCGTCTCGGGTCGAGTCAAGCTGCCAGGCGTGAAGCTCGCGCCCGCCGGGGTTACCATCCGCGAATTGATCGACGAATTCTGCGGTGGCATGCAGGATGGCCATCGCTTGCACGGCTATTTGCCAGGCGGCGCCTCGGGCGGTATCTTGCCCGCTGCGATGGACAGCATACCGCTCGATTTTGGCACGCTGGAAAAGCACGGCTGCTTTATTGGCTCGGCCGCCGTCGTGGTCCTCTCCGACAAGGACGACATACGCAGTGCCGCACTCAACCTCATGCGTTTCTTCGAGGATGAGAGCTGCGGACAGTGCACGCCTTGCAGGATCGGAACGCAGAAGGCGGTCATGCTGATGGAGCAACCTGTCTGGGATCAGGATCTGCTGGGCGCGTTGGCACAGGCCATGCGCGACGCGTCGATCTGCGGCCTTGGACAAGCGGCAGCCAATCCGCTTTCCTGTGTGATGCGTTATTTCCCGGAAGAGTTTGCGACCAAGGATGCCGCAGAATGAGCCAGAGCATTAGCTTCGAACTGAATGGCGAGCGGGTCGATGCCAGTCCTGGCGAAACGATCTGGCAAGTGGCTCAGCGGCTGGGAACATCCATCCCGCATCTGTGCTACTCACCCGAGCCTGATTACCGTGCCGACGGCAATTGTCGAGTTTGCATGGTGGAAGTCGAGGGCGAGCGTGTGCTCGCGGCTTCCTGCATGCGTCAACCAACAATTGGCATGAAGGTGCACACCAACACCGAACGGGCCGACAAGGCCCGCAAGATGGTGATGGAATTGCTGGTGGCGGATCAACCGACACGCGCCACGTCGCATGATCCCACCTCGAAATTCTGGGCATGGGCGGACAAGACCGGCGTAACGGAGAGCCGTTTTCCTGCGGCGGAGCGCTGGCAGTCAGACATCAGCCATGCGGCGATGAACGTCAATCTCGATGCCTGTATCCAGTGCGGACTATGCGTACGGGCCTGCCGCGAGGTGCAAGTCAACGATGTCATCGGCATGGCCTATCGCAATGCCGATTCAAAGATCGTCTTCGACTTTGATGATCCCATGGGCGATTCGAGCTGTGTCGCCTGCGGCGAATGCGTGCAGGCCTGCCCAACCGGCGCGCTGATGCCCTCCGCGTTCCTTGATTCCAACCAGACCCGCACGGTCTGGCCGGACAAGAAGGTGGACTCACTCTGTCCCTATTGCGGGGTCGGTTGTCAGGTGTCCTACAACATCAAGGATGAGAAGATCATCTATGCCGAGGGGCGCGACGGTCCTGCCAACCACAACCGGCTTTGCGTCAAAGGCCGCTTTGGTTTTGACTATATTCATCACCCGCACAGACTTACCAAACCTCTGGTGCGGTTGGCCAACATGCCGAAGCATGCGGATGATCAGGTCGATCCCGCCAATCCCTGGACGCATTTCCGTGAAGCCTCCTGGGAGGAGGCCCTCGATATCGCGGCGAGCGGCCTTGCACGGATCCGGGACGTCAAGGGCCGCAAGGCCCTCGCAGGGTTTGGTTCCGCCAAGGGCTCGAACGAAGAGGCGTATCTGTTCCAGAAACTGGTGCGTACAGGCTTTGGCTCCAACAATGTGGACCATTGCACAAGGCTCTGCCACGCGTCATCCGTTGCCGCCCTGATGGAAGGCATCAATTCCGGCGCTGTATCCGCGCCCTTCGCTGCTGCTCTGGACGCTGAACTGATCATTGTGATTGGCGCAAACCCGACAGTGAACCATCCGGTCGCCGCGACCTTCATCAAGAATGCTGCGAAGAAGGGCGCCAGGCTCGTCATCATGGATCCGCGACATCAGGCGCTCTCACGCCATGCCTGGAAGCATCTTGCCTTCAAGCCTGGCAGCGATGTGGCCATGCTCAACGCGCTGCTGCACACGATCATCACCGAGGGATTGACTGACGAGCAGTTTATCGCCGGTTATACCGAGGGCTATGACAGGCTGAAGCAGAGCATCCAGAATTTTTCGCCCGAAGCGATGGAAGCCGTCTGCGGTGTTCCGGCCCAGACGCTGAAAGAAGTGGCACGGGCCTATGCCCGATCCCGGTCTGCAATAATCTTCTGGGGCATGGGCATCAGCCAGCACATCCACGGCACGGACAATGCACGCTGCCTGATCGCACTCGCCATGGTGACCGGCCAGATCGGCCGTCCCGGCACCGGTCTGCATCCCTTGCGCGGACAGAACAATGTGCAAGGCGCCTCCGATGCCGGTCTGATTCCCATGGTCTACCCCGATTATCAATCGGTCGAGAAGGACGAGGTTCGTGCCATTTTCGAAGAACTCTGGGGGCAGTCGCTCGATCCTCAGAAAGGCCTCACCGTTGTCGAGATCATGAATGCCATCCATGCTGGCACGATCAGCGGCATGTATATCGAGGGTGAAAATCCGGCCATGTCCGACCCCGATCTCAACCATGCGCGCGGGGCATTGGCCAAGCTTGACCATCTGGTGGTGCAGGATCTGTTCCTGACCGAGACGGCTTTCCACGCCGATGTGGTACTGCCAGCCTCGGCTTTCGCCG
>JANNRX010000034.1:0-4716 GCA_031401875.1 Hyphomicrobiales bacterium
GATCGACGGGATGTCGATAAAGCTCTTCGGGCAGCCCCATCTGCACAATGCGGCCTTCCCGCATCAGCACAATGCGATCCGCGATGCGCAGAGCCTCCTCGGGATCATGTGTGACCATGATGCAGGTGGCCCCTGTCTCGCGCAGAAGCCCCACCGTATCCTCACGCACAGCATCGCGCATGCGACTGTCGAGGTTCGAGAAAGGTTCATCCATCAGAAGAACACGTGGCCTTGGCACGATGGCCCGCGCCAGCGCCACGCGCTGCTGTTCGCCGCCCGAGAGCATGTAGGGATAGGCTTTCGCCAGCGCTGTCAGACCAACTCGGGCGATTGCATTATCCGCCGTCGCCTTGACATCAGCGCGCGAGAGACCGCGCAGGCCAAAGGCGACATTTTCCATCACGGTCATCTGTGGAAAAAGCGCGTAATCCTGAAAAACCATGCCGATGCCGCGTTTCTCAGGCGGCATGCTTTGGTTTGGGGTCGCAATCACGCGGCCATCCATGCGGATCTCGCCGGCGGACGGATCTTCGATGCCGGCAGCAACACGCAAAAGTGTGGTTTTGCCGCAGCCCGATGGCCCGAGCAGGCAGATCACCTCCGCCGGGCGAACATCCAGATCAAGCGCCTTGAGAACCTCGACACCGTGAAATGTCTTGCCAAGCCCAACAAAAGTGAGACTGGAGGGAATGACCGCACTGGCGCGCCCCCGGGGCAATACAGATTCGGATGGTGCAGCGGTCGACAAGGTTTCCGCTCAGGCCCCAGGTTCGTCGGCGAGAGGATCAAGCCTGGGCTCATCTCCCTCATCGCCGTCAATCACCTCATCCGCAGCCTCAAGAGAGGTTTCGAGAGGTTCATCCAGAGCATTGATGCGGACTTCAGCCGCCAGCTCAAGCGGGTCTGTCTCAAGCGGGTCCTCATCTTCACGCAAGAGAGGATCATCGGAGGGAAGCGGAATCGAAACACCGCCCGGCAGACGGCCATCGAACATGCCGGCGGATTTCAGCTCATCCAGCCCAGGAAGATCGCTGACGGCATTCAGGCCGAAATGCGACAGAAAACCCTCGGTCGTGCCAAAGGTAATGGGTCGGCCCGGCGTCTTGCGTCTGCCACGCATGCGCGCCCAGCCCGCTTCCAGCAGAATATCGAGCGTGCCCTTGGCGGTGGCAACGCCGCGGATGTCCTCGATCTCGGCACGGGTGACAGGCTGATGATAGGCGATGATTGCCAGGGTCTCGATGGCAGCACGCGAAAGCTTGCGGGGTTCCTCAACCGTTCTGGTCATCAGATACCCCAGATCCGGAGCCGTCCGGAAAGCCCATTTTCCGTTGATTCGGACAAGATTGACGCCACGCGCTGCGTAATGGGGCTCAAGATGCGCCATCACGTCACGCAGATTCACTTGCGCCGGGATGGCTTGAGTCAGCACGGCTTCAGAGAGCGGCTCACGAGCAGCAAACAGCAGCGCTTCCGCGATCCGCACGGCTTTGCCAAGCGCCATGGCAGCGGACATGTCATCCTCTGAACCATGCGGATAGAATTGAAGGGCTGACGCACTCATGATTGATCCTTACACTCCCCTGGCAGCAGCAGCCACCCCCACGATGCCTGTTCCACCCGACACACCTGCTTCAGCCAGTACTGTTGCCTCCGGAACAGACGCCTTGCGGCGCAGCCACAACGCATCGAAGGCCTTGTCCTGCCGTATCTCCAACCTGCCCTCGCGCACCAGTTCCAGGACCGAGGCGAAGGCGGAGGCGGACATCGATCGGCGCTGGGCAGGCTCGATGGCGTATTGCAGAAGATAGCGATCCATCGGGGCCCAATCCATCATCTTCCCCATGAGACGTTCAAGCGCCTCACGGGCTTCACTGAGCGACCAGACGAAACGCTTCTCGATGGTGACGCGCGACAGTGCATGCTTTTGCCGTTGTGCCGCATAGGCTGTCAGCAGCTCGTGGATATTTGCCTGCCAGTGCGGCCGTTGGACGAGAACGATATCTTCCGGCTGACCACGCGCAAACACATCCTGCCCAAGCAGCGGACGCGCCATCAGGAGTTGTGCAGCGCGGCGGATCGCTTCCAGCTTGCGCAGGCGATCCGCCAATGCACTTGCGAGGTCTTCGGCACTCGGCCCGTCTTCCGTCTTGTCGTCGCGTGGCAGAAGCAGGCGTGATTTCAGGTAAGCAAGCCAGGCCGCCATCACCAGATAATCGGCCGCAAGTTCAAGCCGCACTTTTCTGGCGGCCTCGACAAAGGAAAGGTATTGCTCGGCCAGCGCCAGGATGGAAATGCGGTGCAGATCGACCTTCTGGCGGCGGGCCAGCTCCAGCAGAAGATCAAGCGGACCTTCAAAGCCATCGACGTCAACGATCAGCGCGGGATCATCCTCCCGGCGTTCGCTCGTCTCTGTCTCGAATAGGTCCTGCGGCTTCATCGGCTCTCACGGCTTGAGCCTCAGATGTGGCCTTTTCAGCCGCCTGCCGCAAGCGCTGCATCCAGTCTGGCGCGCCCTTCCACAGGATCGAAGGGTTCGGGGAGATGAGAAATGCGCTTCAAGGCCTGTTCTGCGCGCCGTTTCGCCTTGCCCTTGAGTTCGGGCACAGCCTTGATGATGGCTTTCATCTCCGCCATGTTGCCATTGCAATGCAGCACGACATCGCATCCGGCCTTGAGCGAGTCCTTGGCGCGGCGGGCAAAATCACCGGCCAGCGCCTGCATCGACAGATCATCGCTCATCACCAGCCCATCGTAGCCGATCTCGCCGCGGATCACGTCTCGCATCACTTTCCTTGAGGTGGTCGCGGGCCGTTTGGGATCGATGGCGCTATAGACCACGTGGGCGGTCATCGCGAGCGGCATATCTGCGAGATGGCGAAACGGCAAGAAATCCGTTTTCGACAATGTCTCGCGATCTGTATCCACAACAGGAAGGGCAAGATGGCTGTCAGCCCCCGCGCGCCCATGGCCGGGAATATGCTTGATAACCGGGAGAACACCGCCTGCGATCAGGCCTTCCGAGGCGGCGCGACCAAGCAACGCAATCGTTGCGGGATCGCTCGAATAGGCGCGATTGCCAATAACGTCGTGGGCACCGGGCACGGGGACATCAAGAACCGGCAGGCAATCAACCGTAATGCCGAGTGCCTTCAGATCATGGGCCATGAGACGCGCCCCAAGACGTGCGATTTCACGCCCCAGAAACGGATCGTTTGCATGCACCACTCCATAATCACGGCCCGATGGATAAATCGGCCAGTGCGGCGGACCAAGACGCTGCACGCGTCCACCCTCCTGATCAATCAGAACTGGCGCGTCATCCCGGTCAACACATTTGCGGAAAGCATCAACCAGTCGACGAACCTGATCCGGCGTCTCGACGTTGCGTTTGAACAGAATGAACCCCCAGGGCCGTTCGGCGCGAAAGAAGGCCTTCTCATCCGGCGTGAGTTCTTTGCTGGTGCAACCAGCGATCAGGGCAGAAGCGGTCATTCCAGAAATCCGTCAGTTGCGCGCCACGAAGCAGTTTCCACCGCTGGCTTTCAGACGTTCGCACACACTGACGGCCTCCTCCCGTGAGAAGCTTCCCACGCGGACACGATAAACAGAGCGGCCATTGACCTCGGCACTGCGGATATTGGCGTTGTAGCTCCCCAGTACCTGGCTGTACTGGCTTTTGACCCGGCTGAATTTGGCGCGCGCCGCATCTTCAGAACCTTCTGCTGCAAGCTGCACTGTAAAGCCGCTGCCACTGCTCGATGTGGCCTGCAAAGTGCCATTCTCGGGAGCAGCAGGTGCAGAGGCGACGCGCTGGGCTCCGCGAAGGGCCTGCGGTGTAATGCGCAATGGCGCATTGGCGGCATCAGGCACAGGAGCCGGTACAGCACGTGTGGGGGCCGCAACGACGCGAGGCTGCGCCTGTGCCCGGCTCGGTGCCGTCTCCCCCGCTTCCGTGCGAATGGGAACTGCACGAACGCGGCGCGGTTCAGCAGCCGCCGGTTGCGGTGGTTTGGGAGCGGGCGTTGGCTCGATGGCTGCAGGAAGTACCGCGATCGGAGGTGTTGCCGGGACAACAGGTGGGGAAGCAACAGGCGCGTTCACGACAGGCTGGCCTGAAATCGAAATCGGAACAGAAGCGACAGGCCGTGGAACCGGATTCAGACCAGCGACGGAGGGTGACGCCGGCGTGGAAGCCGGCGCCGTTGTAGTGATCGGGGCAACAATGGCAACGCCTGGAATCTGGCGAACCGATGGCTGACCAGCCGCAACCGATTGCGCTTGCCGCAAATCAACAGGTTGTTCTTCCCGCGGCCCTACACGTTCGGAGGGCGCCGCGACCGCAGTGCGCGATTGCAGCACTTCCTTGTCCAGATTGGGGACGTCAACTCCACCCGGATTGGCCGGGCGCTCCTTGGTTACGCCAGGCTTGGCGGCAATTATGGGCGCATTCGCGCTGCTGCGCTGTTTTGAACCGCCACCAAAGGCCAAAAGCCCTGCGACACCGATCAATGCGACACCAATCACGCCACCGGCAATGATCAGGCCGCGCCTTGGCCTGCGCCGTTCAGAAGTATCACGCGATGTCGCAGCCATGGCACCTGCTGCTATTGCCGCCGCACCTGCGGCACCGGCAACCATCATGCCTGAACCATCCGACTGACGGGACATTCCTGCGATCAGTTCTTCGGGAGGCGGTGGAATGACGATCGGCTC
>JANNRX010000035.1:0-3127 GCA_031401875.1 Hyphomicrobiales bacterium
CGGCGAAGTCGATGTGAACTGGGCCAAGGAGCACCATTCGATCTGGGCAGATGAAGAATTGCGCAAGCGCTCTGGTATTCCAAGTGGCGGCAACCTGAAGCCTGCGGAATAATTGCTTCCGCACGACGCATTATCAAAGGCCGGGGCAACCCGGCCTTTTGCTTTTCTCTGCCATGCTTTATCGGATAGCCATGCGTATTATCGGAATCACGGGTTGGAGTGGAGCAGGCAAGACCACGCTCATCCTCAAACTGATTCCACTTCTGACAGCCAGGGGGCTGCGTGTTTCAACACTGAAGCATGCCCACCACATGTTTGATGTCGACACTCCCGGCAAGGATTCCTACGAGCACCGCGCTGCGGGCGCCACTGAAGTGCTGATTGCATCGGAAAACCGTTTCGCCATCATGCATGAATTGCGGGGAAGCCCGGAACCGCCGCTGGAGGTACTGATTGGTAAGCTCTCCGCTGTGGATCTCGTGCTGGTCGAGGGCTTCAAGCGCGCGCCACATCCCAAGATCGAGGTTTTCCGGCAGGCCAATGGCAAAGAGCCGCTGCATCCTGAGGTCCCAAGCATCCTAGCGGTTGCGAGCGATACGCCGTTTCCCCATGCAGGCCGCCCTGTTCTTGCTCTGGATAACGCGACCGAGATTGCACGAGCCGCGTTGCTGATGGCTGTCTCGCCATCCGCAGTGCACTGGCGCGAGGGCTGACAGAGCATGGCCCAGCTCACCAATGATTGTTTCGCCTTCGGAGACCAGCCACTGAGCATTGATGAGGCGCTGGACTTCATCCGCGAGCGGGTGCCTGCGGTGGCAGGGACAGAAAAACGCCCTCTCGCAAACTGCGATGGCCGCGTGCTTGCCACAGCTGTAACGGCACTTTCGCCCCTGCCCGCCTTTTTCAATGCCGCAGTTGACGGCTATGCCGTGCGTCTGGCGGATCTTGATCCCGCTCGCGCAAGTCGCCTTCCTGTTGCAGGCAGGATTCAGGCTGGCGCCAACCTGATCCCGCCATTGCCACAAGGGCAGGCCATGCGCATTTTCACGGGCGCACCCATGCCTGAAGGGGCTGATACAGTCTTCATGCAGGAAGATGTGCAGAGCGATGACGATGGCGTTCTGCTTCCGCCCGGCCTGAAAGCGGGCGCAAACTGCCGGCCTGCCGGCGAAGAGACAGCGGTGGGCAGGGTCGTGATTGAAGCGGGAACACGGCTGCTGCCGCAGCATCTGGCACTTGCAGCCGGCACTGGCCATGCCGTGCTTTCCGTGCGCAACCCGGTGCGGGTCGCCATCTTCTCAACGGGCGATGAATTGACAGAACCTGGTAGCGCCCTTTTGGGTGCTGCGGTCTATGATACCAATCGCATCATGCTGGCGGCCCTTCTTGGGCGCATTGGTTGCACCGTGTCGGATCTTGGCATTCTTCGGGATGAGCCTGCAAGCCTGCGCAAAGCATTACGGCATGCGGCCCAAACCCACGATCTGATTCTCACATCTGGCGGCGTTTCCACCGGCGAAGCCGATTTCGTCAAAACCGCCGTCGAGGCGGAGGGGCGACTGGATCACTGGCGCTTCGCCATCAAACCGGGCAGGCCACTGGCCATGGGCGTCATCGACAACGCTGCCTTTGCCGGGCTCCCGGGCAATCCGGTGGCTGTGTTTGTGACTTTTACCCAGATTGTCAGAGCCGTGATCGCAGCATTGGGCGGTGAGCGCTATACACCGCCGCCGTTTTTGCCCGTCCGTGCCGGTTTCACGCATAGAAAGAAAACCGGACGGATCGAATTCCTGCGGGTCTCCCTCTCGGAGACCTCCGAAGGTGTGACTGCGATGCGCTATCCCGTGGAAGGGGCAGGAATCATATCTTCGCTGACAGCAACAGACGGGCTCTTGCGCTTGCCACTGGATATGACGGATGTGGCCGAGGGCGATTGCGTGGCGTTTCAGCCCTTCAGCGACATGCTGAGATAATCCGGATTTTCCAGACCTCAAAAAATCAAGATTCTATGAAAGGGACGGCACGAAAGTCGTGCCGCATGCTTCAGTTGCGAACGTTGCTGCTGCTGAACTTGGATTGCGCCGACATCTGGCTGCTTTCCAGAATTGTGGCTGCACCCAAACCCATGCCGATGGCAACGACAACTGCGATCAGAAATGCTTTCATGTGCATCATCCTCTTGGTTTTATTATTATAATTCTAGAGAGGATATCGGGCGAATTGTCAATATCGGCAGATGCCCAATAAAAAAGCGGCCCACAGGCCGCTTTTTGGGTGCAGGTTGATAGATATCAGCGCTTCGAGAACTGGAAGCTGCGGCGGGCTTTCGCGCGACCGAACTTCTTGCGCTCCACTACGCGGCTGTCGCGTGTCAGGAAGCCTTCCTTCTTGAGCGGGGCACGCAGTGCTGGCTCGTAATAGGTCAGCGCTTTGGAAATGCCATGGCGCACGGCACCAGCCTGACCGGAAAGGCCACCACCGTTGACAGAAACCATGACATCATACTGCGTCATACGATCGACAAGCTGTAGCGGCTGGGTCAGTACCATGCGCAGAACCGGACGTGCGAAGAACACTTCAACGGCGCGGCCGTTGACGACGATCTTGCCGGAGCCCGGCTTGATCCAGACTTTGGCAATCGCGTTCTTGCGCTTGCCAGTGGCATAGGCGCGGCCAAGCTTGTCCAGCTTCTGAACGTGCTTGGGCGCTTCGGGCTGAACGGAATCAGCGCTACCCTTGAGGTCTGCGAGAGAGTTGAGCACTTCGGACATTATGCAGCCCTCGAATTCTTGCGGTTGAGAACGGCGACATCAAGCGCCACAGGCTGCTGGGCTTCATGGGGATGCTCGGCACCGGCATAAACCCGCAAATTTCGCAGCTGCTGGCGGCCAAGCGGCCCTTCCGGGATCATGCGCTGCACGGCCTTTTGCATGACGCGCTCGGGAAAGCGGCCTTCCAAAATGGCGCGCGCGGTGCGCTCCTTGATGCCGCCGGCATAGCCGGTGTGCCAGTAATACACCTTCTTGGCGTATTTGTTGCCGGTCAGGTGAACCTTGGCCGCATTGATGATGATGACATTGTCGCCGTCATCGACATGCGGGGTGAAAGTGGCTTTGTGCTTGCCACG
>JANNRX010000036.1:0-8476 GCA_031401875.1 Hyphomicrobiales bacterium
CCGGCCAGCACGGCAGTTCTGTGATGGCATGCTCAAGCGCATGGGGGTCGAGACCGAATATTACGACCCGCTGATCGGCAAGGACATCACAAGGCTGTTCCGCCCCAACACGAAGGCCGTGCACACCGAAGCACCGGGATCACAGAGCTTCGAGATGCAGGATATTCCTGCCATCGCGGCTGCCGCGCATGCCCATGGCGCGATCGTATTGATGGATAATACCTGGGCAACGCCACTGCTGTTTCCGCCGCATGAGCGCGGGGTCGATATCGCGATTGAAGCAGGCACCAAATATCTGGGCGGGCATTCCGATATTCTGCTCGGCATGATTTCCGCCAACGAGCGCTGCTGGAAACCCTTGCGCACCGCCTTCCTCGAGCTTGGTGCCTGCCCCAGCCCGGAGGATGTGTGGCTGGGCCTGCGCGGCTTGCGCACCATGCAGATCAGAATGAAAGAGCAGGAAAAAAAGACGCTCGATATGGCGCGCTGGATGCAAAAACGCCCCGAGGTCTTGCGTGTGCTCCATCCCGCTTTGCCCGATGATCCGGGACATACGATCTGGAAACGCGATTTCCTTGGCTCCTCCAGCCTGTTCTCGGTGGTCTTGAAACCGGTTCCGGAGAAAGCGGTGGAAGCTATGCTCGACGGCTTGTCACTGTTCGGCATGGGCTTTTCATGGGGCGGTTATGAAAGCCTGGTGGTGCCGTTCAACTGCGCCGACTACCGCACCGTAACATCATGGCATCCGGGCGGGCCCACGATCCGCATGCAGATAGGTCTTGAATCCAACCGTGATCTCAAGGCCGATCTGACCAAGGGCTTTGGACGCCTGGCCCGCGCGGCCAAGAAATAGTTGCCATGCAATAATCGTCAGGGGGCAAGCCATTGCGATGTGGAGCCATCAGCTGCATGGGTGAATCTGGCGCGGCGATGGCCCGATGCGGCGAGAAACAGCCATTCGAGGCTTTGAACCTCGATCATGGCCACGCAGAAAAAAGCGCGGCCGGCAGCTGTTGATTCGTCGGTCAGTGCTGGCAAAGCGAAATCACCGCCGTTTTCAAGCGGTGTGCCTGGCCCGGGAGCTATGCCGTAGCACTGACGGCTCATGATCTGTGCCTTGGCCCATGCCGCATCCGCGAATGCATCATCCGTATGCAGCGTGGCAAGGCCCTCGATCCGCAGCTGGATTTTTGCAGTGGCGTCATAAAAATGCAAACCAACGCGATTGTCGCGCCGGATTTCATTGATTTTATCGGATCGATTATCCGTGTGAAAGCGCAACTTTCGCGTCGCAACATCGCAACCACGAAGCACCACCGTGCGCAGTCGCGGGCGGCCATCAAGCCCGATTGTCGCAACTGTCATCTGATGAAAGACGGAGCGGCGGTCTGTAACACCCCGTGCCAGCAATCGCCAGCTTTCCGCGAGAATGTCGGCAAGACTGCTTGCAAAAGGAGGTATCTGCTGACTCATGACTTGTCGGACTGTCCGCCGAGGGCTGTCTTTTTCTTCGGGCGAAAAATCAGCATGAGGTTGCGCATGTAGATGAAAACAGCGAGCCCCTGCCCCAGGATGATGATCGGCTCGCGCCGCACCAGGCCATACACCAGCAGCATCATCCCGCCGCCCATGGAGAGAAACCAGAAAGCCAGCGGCACCACGCTCTTGCCCATCCTTTCACTGACAATCCACTGCACCACGAACCGCGCCGTGAAGAGCAGTTGCGCCAGAACGCCGAAGATGAGCCAGAAATCGGCTTTCGCCACAAAGACATCGTAGAAATAGGCGCGAAAATCCGAAACGACGTTGATCATGGTTTTATCCCGGGTGCAATTATCTCGGTCGCATCAGGGGCAGGCTTCTTGCGCCGGATCAGCCACCAGACGCCAGCCAGATCCAGAATGCCAACCCAGAGCCGGTTCCAGATCGTGTAGTTTGAAACACCGGAAAGCCGTGTGCGATCCACCACATCGACATGCACGACCTTGCGACCCTCGCGCGTCACCAGCGCCGGAAGGAAGCGGTGAATCGCGTCAAAATACGGCAAGCTGAGGAAGAGCGCGCGCGGGAAGCATTTCAGCCCACAGCCCGTATCCCGCGTGCCATCTTTCAAAATTGCGCCGCGCACAGCATTGGCGACACGTGACTGAACCTTCTTGAACCCGGATGCCTTGCGCCCCACGCGCTGCCCGGCAGCGATGCCGTTTTCGGGCGAGGCCAGCAAGGCATGATAGAGTGCAGGAATATAAGCCGGGTTGTTCTCGCCGTCGGCATCCAGCGTCGCGATAATCTGTGCGCGCGCCGCATGCACGCCGGTGCGGACGGAGGCAGACTGGCCCGCACTTCGCGCATGGCGGATCTGGCGCAACCAGGGACGTGTCAGCGCAAGACGCGCGATCTCTGCCTCCATGCCATCGGTCGATCCGTCATTCACATAGATCACCTCGAATCGGCCCAGAGCGGCAAGGGCCGCCTCAAGCTCGTCCACCAAAGGCGCAACATTCTTCTCCTCGTTCTTGGCGGGAACGATGACTGAGATGACAAATGGATCAGATGTGAGGGTCATGCGAATGCTGAATACTAACCTTGCAAAACGCGCGTTGTAGCGAAAGGCCGTGGCATGGGCTAGTCGCTATTCATCTGGCGTTACTTTTCGCGGATATAAACCCCGATATCGAGCGCTCGGCCTGAATTGATATTGACACCACTGACACGTGTTCGGAGCGCAGGTCTGTCGGCAATTGTCAGGAGTGATGCCTTGAAAGCGCTTTCGTGCCGCTGTTCCACGAATGCGATGCGGCAGCCGGGAGAATTGAAGTGCTCCGCCGCGCCCTTCCCGTCAATGAGTGCGATGCGCGTGCTGGTCAAGAACACGAGGCTGGGCTCATTGAAGCCCGCACTTGCGTAAAGCGGATTCTCGCAAGCCACCGTGTTGGCGACAGCTGAGAGCTGCTTCGAGATATTGATGGCCCGCAATTCCGGCAAGCCGAATGGATAGGCCGCTATGGTCAGCGCCAGAGCCGACGCGACAAGCAAGGCGGCACCGGCCATCGGCTCGGCTTTCTGCAAGGCCCGCATGGCGATCAAGGCGAGAGCCGCCGCCGCCAGAAGAAACGGCAGGGCTAAAAATGGCAAGGTCTTGTCCAGATGCCAGAAGCCCACCAATGCAGCGGCCAGCATCAGCAAGGGAACCAGCAACGCCAGGGTCGAGGCGAACCTGGCCGAACGCCAGTGATACGGTACCCCGTCCCGCTCGATGGCAAGCACCGCAAGCACAGCCATGGCAGGATAAAGCGGCAGCACATAATGCGGCAGCTTGGTCTGCACCACTTCGAAGATAATCCAGCAAGGTATGATCCAGGCCAGCAGAAAGGCGACCCCATCATCCCTGCGCTCAACCCATGTGAAACGGAATGCAAGCGCCATGAAGATCGCCAGTGGCCAGGCCGTTACCCAGAACAGCGTGATGTACAATCCCGGCGGTCCCCAGTGGCGTTCCTGCCCCTGCCCCACCTTGGCAAGCATATCCTTGCCGATGCTATCGGCAAAAAAGGAGCCGCCTGATTTCATCGCGATGGCCACCAGCCACGGTGCAACGATCACAGCGATGATCAGCAATCCGAGCCAGGGCCTGAGCGGAAGCAGCCAGCGGCCAGACTTTTCACGCAGCGCCAGCGCCAGTGCCGGCACGAAGACAATCATCGGCGTGATTGGCCCCTTGATCAGGATGCCGACAGCCATCGCCAGCCAGAAAGCCCAGACATGACCGACATGAATGGAACGCGCCGTCGCAGGACTCACCGCCGCGAACCAGGCGCGTGCCAGAACACCAAACCCGACAAGGCAGGTGAGGAGCAGCGCCGCATCGGTCTTGGCCAGTCGCCCCTCGACACCGATCAGTACGGTCGCAGCCATCAGGGCTGCCGCCACAAGCGCCCCGCGCCTCGACAGAAATGCCAGTGCGCCCCAATAGAGCAGAAGCACCGAGCCGATGGCGGCCAGCCATGAGGGTACCCGGTAAAAGCCGATCGTGCGCAGGGCATCGGGAATGCCAACCATGTCCGCCGCCGTGACGGCTGTTGCCTGAAGCCAGTAGATTCCGACAGGTTTCTTGTGGCGCGCATCATCCTGAAAGCGGATATCGACAAAATCGCCGGTCTCCAGCATCTGCTTGGTCGCTTGCGCAAAGCGCGGTTCATCGCGATCCATCGGTTGCAATGCAAACAGCCCCGGCGTGAAAAGCGCCAGACTGAGCAGGACGAGCGCCAGAGCCGCACGCCCATGCGAGAGTGTCAGAAATCCAAGCAGCCGTTCCACACGCTCCGACAGGCGGGCGGTGAAGGAGGCGTCAGAGGGAAGCGATATTCCGGCCAAGCGATGGACCCTTTCTGCCGGTTAAAATCAATGGCGACTCCAGTTGGATTCGAACCAACGACCTGCCGCTTAGAAGGCGGCTGCTCTATCCAGCTGAGCTATGGAGTCTGCTGGACCGTTGGACTTTATCAATGCGTCCATTGGCCCTGA
Source organism: Hyphomicrobiales bacterium (assembly GCA_031401875.1). Classification (GTDB taxonomy): domain Bacteria; phylum Pseudomonadota; class Alphaproteobacteria; order Rhizobiales; family Beijerinckiaceae; genus JADCCX01. The sequence continues at coordinate 4,525 of JANNRX010000036.1, forward strand.
CGGGTGAATTTGAAATTATCGGAATAGGAGACCGCCTTGCGGATTGTCTCGCGTGGCTCTTCGACACGGTAGGCAATGCCATTGCGTGTCGCATAAGCGACGGCGTCTTGCTTGCTGTCGAACCAAAGCTTGATCTGGCTCTTCATGTCGGAACTTGAGGTCCAGCCCATCAGCGGCTCAACCTGGCGATCAGCCTCGGCCTCGAATTCCAGAAGCCAACGGTCAGACTTCGCGGCGCCTGACTGCATCGCCGTTTTGGCCGGGCGGTAAATGCGTGCGGTCATTGGCAATTTCCGTCTGGATATTCAGATGATGGCCGATGGTCGGGGCGGCAGGATTTGAACCCGCGACCCTCTGGTCCCAAACCAGATGCGCTACCAGACTGCGCTACACCCCGATGACTTCGGTCAATGAAGAAGCCGCTACCATGGAGGCGTCGCGGCGACAAGCGCTCATCGACAATTCATTGCAGGCCGATACGAAAAATTCTGCCGTGTCGCTTCCCAAGGCAAAACAACGGCTTCTTATTTGATCAGCGCATGCTTGACGCTGTCTCCTGCCTTCAGGCCTAGCCTGGATGCAAGGCCGCCGTTGATTTCCAGCACGTAACGCACGTTGCCACCCGAAGAGATGGTGGTTTCATCCAGAGGCTGCGCCCGCTCGTGAATGCGGTGGATGCGACCATCAGACTTGATAAACACCATATCGAGCGGAATATAGGTGTTGCGCATCCACATGGTGATCGACTGCTCTTGGATGAAATCGAAGAGCATGCCACGATCCTGGGGCAGAAACTGACGGAACATCAAGCCTTTGGCGCGTTCTTCAATGCTTTTCATCACCTCGACCTGAAAGGGATGGGTTGCGCTGGATGAGACAATCTCCAGCTTTTCCAGCCGGTCTTGCACAACCGCTTCCTTCTTCCTTTCGCGCGCCAGATTTGTGCCTAGCGATATTCCTGTCACACCAAGTGTCGCAACAACGATGCCCGCGACAATCCATCGGGAGCGGCTGGAACCTGATTTCTTGACTGCGTTATTCATTGCGGCGGTCCTTGAAGCAGCTCCGCAACGCGGATGCTCTCACAACATGCACCCGCAATAAAGCAGAATGACGCCATCTGGAAACAGATTTAGTGAGACGCGGGTGCAGCCCCGGTCAAAGGCCGTATCTCGGCCGCCATGAGACCCTTGGGACTGTCACCATAGCGCACAAGCACTGTCTCTCCCGGCACAAGTTCGGTGATGCCATAACGGCGCAGTGTCTCCATATGCACGAAGATATCCGGAGCGCCTTCGCCCGTGGTGACAAAGCCGAAGCCGCGCAACCGGTTGAACCATTTGACCACAGCGCGCTCAAGACCGCTGCTTGGAGTCACCGTTACATGGGTACGGGCCTGGGGAAGCTGCGAAGGATGAATGGCGGTTGTCGGATCGATGGAGACAACGCGAAATGCCTGCAATCCCCGCTGGCGGGCAACTGCCTCGACAACAATGCGCGCACCTTCCGGCGCAGCAATAAAACCGCCGTTCCGAAGAACCGTGACATGCAGAAGAACATCGGCCTTGCCATCATCGGGCATGATGAAACCATAGCCCTTGGCCGCATCGAACCATTTGATAAAGCCGGAAACTTCAACCAGATCGAAAGCCTGGTCCGGGTTCAGCCCTAAACCAGCTTTTCCGCCCGCATCAATGCCGGTTGCAAGCAGATGCGCGGTTTCTATCGTCTTTACCCCATCGTCAGAATTCATACTCGCCGCCCTTTGAGACCGACTTACGCCAAAAAACGAATCTCATATGCTCAACCATAGCACTGGTTCTGATCTGTCAAACATCAAACTTCAAATTCTCACAGGACAGTTGTCCTTAAAGGGCTAAATGGGCCCGCATGCGTTCGAGAACAAGTCCTATATCGTTGCGGATTACTATTTCTGCCTCTGGGTCAAGCGCAGTTTCTTCCCTGTTGATGATGACGAGTTTTGCGCCATTCTCATGAGCCGCTCTTGGCAGGCCTGCGGCTGGAAACACCACAAGTGACGAGCCTATGGCCAGAAACAGATCGCAGGCCAGAGTGGCTTTGACAGCGCGGCGCATCGCGGCCACCGGCATGGCCTGACCAAAGGAGATCGTGGCTGATTTGAGAAGACCACCGCAGCTCCGGCAGGGCGGTGCATGGCCTTCCCGTTCGAAATGCGGGCGAATATCGCCAAGCTCATGGCGCAACCCGCAATCCAGACAGCGTGCGAAAGTGCCATTGCCGTGCAATTCAATGACGCTTTCCTCCGGCAAACCGGACGCCTGATGCAACCCGTCGATGTTCTGGGTGATCAGGCCGCGCATCTTGCCTGCGGCATGCAGAGCTGCCAACGCCGCATGCCCCTTGCCGGGCCTTGCTCCGGCATACGTGTCATCCATCGTGAACTTGCGCCTCCAGGCTTCCTGGCGCGCTTCTCCATGGGACATGAAAATGGGAAACGGAATGGGCTTGTTGACCATCCACGGACTACCAGGCGTGCGAAAATCAGGAACGCCGCATTCCGTCGAGATGCCAGCTCCTGTGAATCCCGTTACCTGATCGGCCTCTGCGACAAGTTCTGCGAGGCGGATTGCGGCACCCTCAACGTCCTCGATCACATTCATCGTGCGCGTTACTGGCCTTCCCAAACCATGCCTTCCCAAACCACAGCTGATGCTTCTATCCTGTTCCCTGCCCGGGGGACATCACATCATGACAGATATTGCGAGACTTTCTGCCGCAGAGCTCCTCAAAGCTTATGCTGACAAGTCACTCTCTCCTGTCGATGTCGTCAAGGATACATTGCGCCGAATTGATGTGCATGAGCCCGCGATCAACGCTTTCACACTGGTGGATGCGCAAGGGGCCATGGAGCAAGCCAGGGCATCGCAGGCGCGGTGGCTGCGAGGTGAGCCTGTTGGCCTGGCCGACGGAATCATCGCCACCATCAAGTCCAACATCGCGACCAAGGGCTGGCATGCGCGGCGAGGATCAACCACCATCGGCTATGATGCCATGGGCTATGACGCGCCTGCGGTTGCAAGCCTGCGCGCGGCGGGCTGCATCTTCATCGGCCAGACCACGATGCCGGAATTTGGCTGGATCGGTGTTACCCATTGCAAGCTCACTGGCATTACCCGCAATCCGTGGGATACCAGTCGAACGCCGGGCGGCTCTTCAGGCGGCGCAGCAGCCGCTGCGGCACTCGGAATTGGCCAGTTTCATATCGGCACGGATGGTGCGGGCTCGATCCGCATACCCTGCGCCTTCAGCGGCCTGTCCGGGATCATGCCCGGCGTCGGGCGCGTTGCGGCCTATCCCGCCTCACCCTTCGGCGTGCTGGCCAGACTCGGCCCGATAACGCGCAGTGTCGAGGACTGCGCACGCATGCTGCACATTCTGGCTGCTCCCGACAATCGCGATATCAGCAACTTTCAGGCGCCAGCGCCGGACTATCCCGAACTCTTGAACAAGGGCCTTCGCGGCCTCAGGATCGCCTGGAGTCCAACGCTCGGCTTTGTCGACACGCTTCATCCCGATATTCGCAAGGCTTGCAAAAATGTGGCGTTACGACTGACGGAGTTTGGCGCAACCGTGGAAGAGGTTGATCCGGGATTTTCGCAGGCCAAGGCTTATCGTCCGCTGCGGGTGCTGTGGAATGCCGGTTGCGCGCAGATCATGCGGGGCATTCCCGAAGAGAAGCACAAGGATGTGGATGCAGGCCTCAGACGCTGCGCTGCCATCGGCGAAAGGCTCTCTGCCGTGGACATGACGCAAGCCCTGAGCGACCGGGCCGCACTTTACGAGACGATGCGACGCTTTCACGAACGGCATGACCCCCTGCTGACGCCGACTATGCCGGTGACGGCAATCGAGGCTGGCGTCGAGGTTCCCCGCGATGGCAGCTTCGGCGACGAATGGTTCAACTGGTCGC
>JANNRX010000037.1:0-2086 GCA_031401875.1 Hyphomicrobiales bacterium
TTGTTTTCAATGAAAAATGGTTGGTCATTTAATCGAAAAAATAATGCTGTTTGCAGCAAATCACCTGAATGCTTCAGGAATAATCTGTTGGCTGGCGTTCATACAATGCCGTTCAGTTGTTTACCCAGTCAGAACACCGCACCGCTTCTGCGCCGGTGCCCCAGGGCATGATCGGGACCGTCGAGGTAGAATTCTTCGGACTGCCATCGATCAACCGGTCAGAATAGACCATGTAGATCAGAACATTGCGCTTGGCATCGCAGCCACGCACGATCTGCATGCGCTTGAAGAACAACGAACGTGATTGCCGGAAGACAACGGCACCCTGCTCGGATTTCTCCTTGAATCTCACCGGGCCAATCTGCCGACAGGCGAGAGAAACATCGGAGACTTGCTCTGCGAGTCCCAAAGCCCCGCTCCACCCCCCCTTTTCAGGCACCGTGAAATGGCAAGCCACACCCTCGATCACGGGATCATCAATGCCATAGGTCGCCAGTTTATCATCCGGAGACAATAGCTTGAACACGGTTGATTTCCTGAAAATCAAATCCGGATCCTCCGCCATCGCGGGCTCAAGGAAGGTGCCGAAAGATACGGCTACTGCAATAAGAAAGCTGCGAATGGGCTGTTTCATAGCTGCTGGTATAGGACAAATCCGTGTTTGATGACAGTCTTTGCTGTGCTGACGTTGCGAATTATCAGCTGAGTTCTGTCGCGTAGTGCACTTCTGATGTCTCGCAAAGACTGACGCGCCACTCCACGGGGCGGCCGTCGAGTGCAATGGCCACCCGGTCAATCGCCAGCAGGGGCGTGCCTGGTTTGATGCCCAGAACAACTGAATCCTTTGCTGAGGCTGCCACAGCCTTCAGTGTTTCCCGCCCGCCCGCGACCCGCACGCCATAGCGTTCCGCATAAAGCTGGTAGAGATTGTTGGGAATTTTCGCGTCATGCAGGCCGTCGAACAACGCAAGCGGCACGATGATGGTTTCACTGATGGCCTTGCGTGTACCAATACTCCGCACCCGGCAGATCCGGATGACAGGTTCACCTTTGAAAAGAGCCAGCCGTTCGGCAGCCACCTCATCGGCAGCGCCACTCTCGACTGAAATGACCACGCTTTCAGGGAAAACCTGTTCGCCGCTGTCAGGCATCAGTTTGAAAAACTGGAACAGGATACGCGCCTCGTCGTGTGTCGCGACAAATGTGCCTATGCCCTGCTTGCGAAGCAAAAGCTTCGCCGTCGTCATTTCATCCAGCGCCTTGCGGACCGTGCCCTGACTGACGCCAAGTTCGGCTGCAATCTGCATTTCGCTGGGCACGATCTCGCCGCCGCGCCAGCTGCCTTCAGCAATGCGGCGCGTCAGCTTTTCGCGCACCTGCTGATAGAGAGGCTTGAAACCCAGATCATCTGCCACAGTCATTGGCTGTCACATTCATTTCCATACGCGAGGGCCAGCAAGCAGTTGACCACCATCATTCTTATATCTTATATAAGACACAAGAACAATGAACGATCACATTTCCCGTTTTCCCGATGCAGGAGAATAACAATGAGTGCTCCACACCTTCTGGTGCATGACCACAAAGACAATTGCGGCGTGGTCGTCATCGAAAATCTCAAGGCTGGCACGGATATGCTGGCGGTTGTGACCCATGACAATTCTGATTTTCATATCACCGCGAAAATGGACATTCCCATTGGCCATAAAGTGGCGCTGAAGGATCTGAAAAAGGGCGAGACAATCTGGAAATACGGACAGGATATCGGGATCATCAAGGCCGATGTCAAAAAAGGCGAGCATTTGCACGTCCACAACGCCAAAACCAAGCGCTGGTAAGAAGACGAACCGCCATCCCCCGTTTCAGACCACAAGGAAAACACCATGTCCGTCAGTCAAATGGTTGCCAATTACGACCTGTCGAAAATTCCCAGCCGCGTCATCAAAGGCCGCAAGGTCGATGCTCCTGCCTTCAAGGGGCCGATTGCAAAGAAAGCCCTCAAGGCTGCGACCAAGGACTTCTTCCAGGGTTGGCGCCGCGAGAACGGGCGTGTTGGCGTACGCAATCATGTGCTGTTGCTGCCGCT
>JANNRX010000038.1:0-4637 GCA_031401875.1 Hyphomicrobiales bacterium
TGCAAAGCAATCGGAAGACGGAAGAGGGACAGGATCACCCGGACCGAGACGCGCAGTTTCGGCACATCAATGCCGCCGTGAAACGCTGTCTCGCCCAGGAGCTGTCGCCAACAACATCAAAGGGGTCATGGCGATTCCCCATGCTTATGGCCGCCTACAATTTGGCCTCGACCTTGACCTGCATTTCCGTACCCTGATCGGCACAGGTGCCAATCCCAATGTGGCAGCGGTGATCGTGATCGGCATCGAGGATGGCTGGACCAAGATCGTCGTTGATGGCATCGCCAAGACCGGCAAACCTGTTGTGGGCTTTGGCATCGAAGGCCACGGCGATATCGCCACCATCGCGCGGGCATCCTATGTGGCGAAGGAATTCGCACAATGGGCTTCCGAACTGACGCGGGAAAAATGCCCGATCTCCGACCTCTGGATTTCCACGAAATGTGGCGAATCGGACACGACGACCGGCCTTTCCTCCTGCCCGACAGTCGGCAACATGTATGACAAGTGGCTGCCCAAGGGCATCTACGGCGTCTTCGGTGAGACCTCCGAGATCACCGGTGCGGAACATCTCTGCAAGGCCCGCGCTGCTACACCGGAAATCGGCGAGCGCTGGTATAAAATGTGGAAAGCCTACCAGGATGATGTCATCGAGGCACACAAGACCTCTGATCTTTCGGACAGCCAGCCGACAAAGGGCAATATTGCAGGCGGCCTGACCACCATTGAAGAAAAAGCGCTGGGCAACCTTGAAAAGATCGGACGTGAATCGCGCTACATTGATATCCTTGATGCAGCGGAAGCACCGGCCAAGGGTCCTGGCCTCTACTTCATGGATTCGTCCTCTGCGGCCGCAGAATGCGTAACGCTGATGGCGGCGGGTGGCTATGTCCTGCATACCTTCCCGACGGGACAGGGCAATGTCATCGGCAACCCGATTGTGCCGGTCATAAAGATCACGGGCAACCCCAAGACCATGCGCACCATGCCAGAACATATCGATCTGGATGTCTCGGGCATTTTGCGCCGCGATATGACGATCCCTGAAGCGGGTGACGCCCTGATCGAGAATATTGTGCGCACAGCAAACGGACGATTGACGGCGTCAGAGGCTTTGGGACATCGTGAGTTCTCGATGACCAAGCTGTATCGCAGCGCTTGACAAGAGATTCTGGAATACCGGGGAGAAGCCGGTGATACCCCGACGCTATAGTAACGGGGCAAAGGGCCAGAACAACTGGCCAAAGTCAGGAAGACAATTCCTGCATCATCTGGGCTGTATCGTGCATCCTGCAAAGCATGCGGCTCCACACCTAAACCCTGGTCGTTACAACGGCCAGGGTTTCACTCTTTCTGGAAGCCTGTCTGCCTGCCAAGGCAAAATCGAATTCGTATCATGAGCCAAGACAGAATGATGGACAAGATCCAGGTTTTTCTGACAAGAAACGGGGCGGGTCTTACGCTTTCAACCGCCGTTGCTGTCGCGGCTGTGCTGGCTGAGCCACTTATGAAACGCATGACGGGCGGGATCAGTCTGCCTGCCATGGTCATCGCGCTTTTCATTGGCATCGCGCTCAATGGTCTGGCCTGCCATCCACGCTTCCAGCCGGGTATCGCCTGGTGTGTGAAAAGATTGCTCCGCGTTGCTATCGGTCTGCTGGGTCTGCGCATTGCGCTGGGCGATATTCTTGGACTGGGCTGGGGCATGCTGGTGCTGATTGTCCTGTCCATGATGCTGACAGTCGTCATCGCGATCTGGCTGGCAAAGCTGCTTGGACAGGAAGCCGGCTACGGAGCACTGGCCGGAGCAGCCTGTTCCATTTGCGGTGCCTCGGCCACACTGGCCACCACAACGGTTGTCCCTGATTACAAGAACAAGGAAGCGGACACGGCCTTCACTGTCGTCATGGCCAATGCGATCTCGACCCTCGTGATGCTGGCCTATCCACCTTATGCATTCTGGATCGGATTGTCGGCTCAGGAAACCGGCATTCTGCTTGGCGCAACGATCCATGACATGGCCCAGGTTGTTGGTGCCGGATATGCTGTTTCGGAGCCGGTCGGTAATACGGCCGTCGTGGTAAAACTGTTCCGGGTCTTCCTGCTGCTTCCGGTGGTGCTCATCATCGGCTGGTGGTTTGTCAAAAGAGGCAACGATGCGGGAACTGCCAAGGTGCCAGCACCTCTTTTCGCCGTGGTTTTCCTCATACTGGTCGTGGTCAACACGGTTGCATTGGCAAACCCTGCCCTTCTGCCTGTCTATACGCCCGTCAAGGCTGTTCTCAGTGAAATCAGCAAATGGGGTTTGCTCTTGTCCATCGCAGCCCTTGGCCTTGGAACCTCGATGACGGCCATCCTGAGTGTCGGCTGGCGTCATGTCGTCGTGTTCATGGGAGCCACAGTCGCAATTTTGCTGATGGCGACCATCGGCATTTTCGCATTAAGATAAAACATCTGGCGAAAGGGAGCATCAGCATGTCCGATATCGTCATTGCCGAATTCATGGATGAAGCCGCCCTTGCAGCGATTCCTGCGCGCTTCAGTGTTCTCTATGATGCCACTCTGGTTGACCGCCCGGTTGATCTTGCGCGCGAGGTGGCAACCGCGAAAGCACTAATCGTGCGGAACCGGACACAGGTTCGCGGCGATCTCCTCAAGGCCGCCATTCATCTCAAAACCATCGGACGGCTGGGCGTTGGTCTTGATAATATCGATACCGCGACCTGCTCCGCACGCGGCATCAGTGTCTTTCCGGCGACTGGCGCCAACGATCTTTGCGTGGCGGAGTGGGTCATCTGCACTGCGATGATGTTGCTGCGCGGGGCATATCTCGCCACACCTGATGTGTCGGCGGGCACATGGCCTCGCAATCGTCTGATGGGGCGGGAGCTTTCCGGCAAGACGATGGGCCTGGTGGGTTACGGTGCAATTGCGAGGGAAGTCGCCAAGCGCGCCAACATGCTGGGCATGACCTGCATCGCTTTTGATCCTTATCTGCCTGATGATCACCCGGCCTGGACAATGGCGCATCGCCACGGCCTTGAACCACTGCTGCGAGAGGCCGATGTCGTGAGCCTGCATGTGCCACTCAACGATACCACTGCGAACATGATGGATGCAGTCCGGCTCAGGCGCATGAAGAAGGATGCCATCCTGCTCAATGCCTCACGCGGCGGCATCGTCGATGAGGCCGCGCTTGCTGCCGCGCTCAAGGCGGGAGAGCTTGGCGGCGCGGCACTCGATGTGTTTGACGAAGAGCCGCTTTCTGCCGCACGCGGCGCAGTTTTCAACGGCTGCCCCAATCTCGTGCTCACGCCGCATATTGCGGGTGTGACGCAAGAATCCAATATCCGCGTCAGTCATGTGACGGTCGCCAATGTGGTAAAGGCGCTGGAGGCCCTGGAATGAAAGACAGAACACTGACGCTGGATGCCGCGACGCGCTTCGTGACGCGGGAATTCCTGAAGCATGGTGCATCGCGCAGCGTAGGACTTTCTGTCGCAAAAGCGCTTGTTGCCGCCGAAGCGGATGGCCTCAAGGGTCACGGACTGCAACGCGTGCCCACCTATCTCGTCATGATGCAGGCGGGGAAAGCCAAGGGCGCAGTGAAGCCCACCGCCACGAGGCCCCGCCCCGGCGTTCTGGTTGTTGATGCTGCCGATGGTTTCGCTTATCCCGCGCTTGACCTGGCGCTGAAGAAGCTTCCAGCCATCGCCCGCAAACAGGGCATCGCGGCAGCCTCGATCACGCGATCCAACCATTGCGGGGTGGCGGGCCATCATGTGGAAAAGCTGGCTGAGCAGGGACTCGTCGCCATGCTTTTTGCCAATACACCGGCTGCCATGGCGCCCGCTGGTGGCAAGACTGCGGTCTATGGCACCAACCCCATTGCCTTTGCGGCACCGCTTGAGGGCAGGCCTCCTGTGGTGGTCGATCTTTCGCTGTCGAAGGTGGCACGCGGCAATCTGGTCGCGGCCAGACAGAAGGGCGAGCCCATTCCCCTGGGATGGGCACTTGATCCTGATGGTAACCCCACCACAGATGCCGCGAAGGGAATAGCAGGCACCATGTTGCCGCTCGGCGGTGCCAAGGGTGCAGCCCTCGCCTTCATGGTGGAAGCTCTTGCCGCCGCAGTCGTGGGAACGCATTTCGCCTTCGAGGCTTCAAGCTTTCTGGATGCCTCAGGCCCTCCGCCCCGCACGGGCCAACTGATCATCGCGATTGATCCGGCCGCCATGGGACATGCCCGTTTCGGAGAGCGGATGGCGACGCTCGCGCACGCCATCGAAAGCCAGAGTGGTGCACGGCTCTCAGGCATGCGCCGCATGGCGCTCAGGGAAAAAGCCATGCGCGACGGCATCACCATTCCGGGCCTCTTGCTCAGCCAGATCAACGCGGTTTCGCTGTAATCCAAGCGCGCCGCTCTCCATTTCAGTTCGCTGACTTTCTAGAGCATGTCGCGAATAAGTGGGAACCGGTTATTCGAAGACGACATGCTCTCAGTATATGGTGTAGATCACGTTTTTCGAATTTTGATTTATCAATCAAAATGCGACGTGATCTAGTCGAACTGAGATAGCGGAGTTTCGGTTTGCGATTTCCCGATTGTTATACTATATCATAGCGCTTCTGAGACG
>JANNRX010000039.1:0-1969 GCA_031401875.1 Hyphomicrobiales bacterium
CACCCGATGATGCGGCCGTGGTCCGCTGGAGCAAGAATGCGGATATGATCACCAGCGTCGATCAGTTCCGCGCCTTCATTGATGATGCCTATCTGTTCGGGCGGATCGCCGCCAATCACGCCCTGAATGATATCTTTGCCATGGGCGGCGTGCCCCATCACGCGCTGGCGCTGGCTGTTCTGCCCTTTGCCACCTCCGCCAAGACATCCGAGGCGCTGTTCCAGCTGCTTTCGGGTGCGCGTGCCACGCTGGATGCCGCCAACACACCGCTTGTGGGCGGGCACAGCAGCGAAGGCGAGACGCTGGCCCTCGGATTTTCTGTTTCCGGACGGCCCGGTCCCACGATGCTCACCAAACGGGGAGCAAGACCCGGTGACAGGCTCATCCTGACCAAAGCCATTGGATCAGGCATCGTCTTTGCGGCGGACATGCGGGCCATGGCGCGCTCCGGCGCAGTCGAATCCATGGTTGCCTCCATGCTGATCTCGAATGCTCAGGCTGTTCCCATCCTGGCTGCGGCAGGCGCACGGTCCGCGACCGATGTCAGCGGCTTTGGCCTCGCGGGTCACCTTGGTGAAATGCTGGGGGATGCGCTGGGGGCGAGCATTCCATGGGAAGCAATCCCGCTCTCGAAGGACGTGATGGCTCTGGCTGAAAAGGGCTTCACTTCAAGTTTGCTGCCTGAAAACCGTGCACAGGCCGTGGCATTGCTGCTGGATCAAGCGGTCTCGACCGCACGGATGGCAGTGCTGTTTGATCCGCAGACCGCGGGGGGATTGCTTGCATCCGTGCCACCCGGCGAGGCGGCGGCTTGCGTCCTGCGGCTACGATCGGCAGGATATCCTGATGCCGCCGATATTGGCGCAGTAACAGCGCAACGCGGGCTCAGCCTCGGCTGATTTCCGGTTGTTCCCCACCAAACCCGCGCCTGCGTTTGTCTCGCCCAAAAATGAGCAGAACCAGCCCCAGAACGAAGAGCACCACAAGAGCGGGCGCAAGAAAAACAGAGACCAGCAACGGGTCCCATAACAGCGGGTGAAGCATCTGCGTAATGCCCGCCTGCAAGAAGGGGAACTGGCGTGGCAACAACCACTGAACGGTGGCACCAAACGGCGTCAGATCAAGAGTATTGGCTGCAATCGCCCGTGTACCATCCAGAATACCGACCATCATGCCTGCGACGAGCATCCCGATGCCGAGCATTCGAGCCAATATCCGGATCATTTCCACCTGTCCCGATCACACTTGCCCGCCTGATAAAGGTCACCGATTATGCAGGCGTCTATGTTGTTCTTATCCCATAACGCCTGACACGAATACTTGAAAGCGACACAGCTTGAGGCCCATCGAGACCTATACCAGCGCCCGCTTTACAAATCCGGCAAGCGCCTGCATAAGCGCCCCAGCGGAGAGATGGCCGAGTGGCTTAAGGCGCTCGCTTGGAAAGCGTGTGTAGGGGAAACCCTACCGAGGGTTCGAATCCCTCTCTCTCCGCCAATTTCTTCATTTATCTATCTGAAATAATTTAATTTTTATTCTTTTTCAAACCCCTGCATTAACCCCGCTATACCCCGAAGATGATCGGATGCGGGACAGCGATCATAGTTTCACCCGCACGCGCGATCTCATATGCGCCATGTGGAATGCAACTGAAGATCAGCGGTGTGGGTCCTTGCGAATCTTAGGAACTGCCGCCTCGCTCTAGGGTCAGGACCTATTAATCTCATGCATTTGACGCGAGAGATTAATAGGTCCTGACCCTAGAGCATGACGTTATTAGACGGAAACAACTGCGTTGCAGCTGGGATGAGACGATCCTGTTTGATCTGGGCCGAGAGCGATCTGGTTGATCGGTCGAGGACCGGATCAAACAGGGCGCTCATCGCCAGCGCAACCCAGAGGGACGGGCTGATTTGGCCCGGATTTTCCGAAGGGCTCCTCGGTCGATCAACCAGATCGATTTCGTCGC
>JANNRX010000040.1:0-8035 GCA_031401875.1 Hyphomicrobiales bacterium
AATCACGATCCAGTACGGAACCAGAAATCTGCCCGACTCGACGCTCAAGCGCGATTCGCTCGGCCTTGAGGCCAACTATCTTCTCGGAGATTTCATCCATTTTTACCTTGGTCTCGCGCTTGGCGATCAGCCCGCGATCGCCCGTCTGGGCCGACATCAGGAAATAAACTGTCATTCCCCAGGCCAGAGTGTGGAAGGCGAGAAGCACGGCAATTCGGCGGGGGCGGGTGCGGATAATCATGGCGAGTTCCTCAGCTGGGGCAGAGTATCACGCAAGCAGATTAAGGAGGCGTTGACCTCATTCGGGAGGGGCGGCAATTTCGCCAACTCCCCCGGTCAATTCACTCGCTCTGTGCGCTACCGGCTTCGCTATCGGTATCATCCTCGTCCTCGCCGCCGTCGCTTTCGCTGACACGCTCGACCGAGACAACCTTCTCCGCCTCTGCGGTATTGAAGACTGTAACACCCTGCGTCGAGCGTCCGGCGGTGCGAATGCCGTTGACCGGGCAGCGGATCAGTTGACCACCATCCGTGACAAGCATGATCTGATCCGCCACATCCACCGGGAAAGAGGCGATGAGGCTACCGTTACGGCTGTTAACCGTCATGGCGGTGATGCCTTTGCCGCCGCGCCCGGTGATGCGGTATTCGAAGCTTGAGGTGCGCTTGCCGTAGCCGTTCTCGGAGAGGGTCAGCACGGTCTGCTCGATCTGCTTCATTGCCTCGAACTGCTCGTTGGTGATGCTGGCGTCAGCAGAAGCCTCTTCCGCTTCATCAACAACAGATTCGATATCACCGGTCTCTGCCCTGCGGCGCTTGAGATAGGCGGTGCGCACATCCGATGTCGCCTCGTAATGGCGCAGGATCGCCATCGAGATGACCTTGTCTTTCACGCCAAGCAGAATGCCCCTGTTGCCGGTAGAGGTGCCGGTGGAACCGTTGCCACCGAAAACGCGCACGTCTTCCACCGCGAAACGGATGCACTGGCCGAAGGCCGTGGTCAGCAGCACATCTTCCTGTTCGGAGGCAAGTTGCACATCGATGATTGTCTGTGTCGCGTCATCGAATTCCATGACGCGTTTGCCAAGGCTGGTGCGCGGCACGCAATCAGAAAGCTTGTTGCGGCGGATGCCGCCAGTGGAGGTGGCGAACACGATATCCTGTGCTTCCCACAAAGCTTCATCATCGGGCAATGGCAGGATGGTGGTGATGCGCTCGCCAGGATCCAGCGGCAGCATGTTGACCAAGGCCTTGCCGCGCGCGGTGGGTGCCGCCTCCGGCAGGCGCCAGACCTTCATCTTGTAGACCTGGCCCATGGACGAGAAGAACAGCATCATCGTATGCGTGTTGGCAACAAAGAGCCGTGTCACGAAATCCTCGTCCTTCGTGGACATGCCGGAACGGCCCTTGCCGCCGCGCCGCTGCGCCCGGTACATCGAGAGCGGCACACGCTTGACGTAACCGGCGTGGCTGACCGTGACGACCATATCCTCGCGCTGGATGAGATCTTCGTCATCCATATCGGCATCGGAATCCGTGATCTCGGTCTTGCGCGGTGTGGCGAACGCTTCGCGGACAGCACGCAGTTCCTCGCGGATGATGTTCTGCACGCGCAGACGCGATGACAGGATATCGAGGAAGTCCTTGATCTGGTCTGCGATCTTCTGCAGCTCGGCGCCGATCTCGTCCCGGCCAAGTGCCGTAAGGCGTTGCAGGCGCAGGTCGAGGATGGCGCGAGCCTGAAGCTCGGACATTCGGTAGGTGCCATCCTCCCTGATGCGCCAGATCGGATCATCGATCAGCGCCAGCAGGGGGGCCACATCCATGGCCGGCCAGTCGCGCGTCATCAGCGCCTCGCGGGCGGATGCCGCATCAGCCGATGAGCGAATCAGGCGGATAACCTCGTCGATATTGGCAACAGCAATGGCAAGGCCAACCAGCTCATGGGCCCGTCCACGAGCCTTGGCGAGGCGGAACTTGGTGCGACGGCTGACCACGACTTCGCGGAAATCGATGAAGGCCTGCAAGAAATCCTTGAGGTTCATCACCTCGGGACGGCCACCGTTCAGCGCCACGAAATTGCAGCCAAAGGAATTCTGCAAAGACGTAAAGCGATAGAGCTGGTTCAGCACTACATCGCCCACCGCATCACGCTTCAGCTCGATGACAATGCGCATGCCATCGCGATCCGATTCATCGCGCATGTCGGAAATGCCTTCAACCTTCTTCTCGCGCACCAGTTCAGCGATGCGCTCCAGAAGATTGGCCTTGTTCACCTGATAGGGAATCTCGGTGACGATGATCGCTTCGCGGTCCTTGCGCAGTTGCACGATGGTAGCACGCGCCCGCATGATGACAGAGCCCCGGCCGGTCTGATACGCAGAGCGGATACCGCCGCGGCCCAGGATCAGCGCGCCAGTCGGAAAATCCGGGCCGGGAATGATCTGCATCAGCTCATCAAAGCCCAGTGCGGGATCATCAATGAGTGCGAGCGTGCCATCGATGATTTCGCCAAGATTATGCGGCGGAATATTGGTCGCCATGCCCACGGCAATACCGCCAGCTCCATTGACCAGCAGGTTCGGAAAACGGGCCGGAAGAACCTTCGGCTCCTCCTCCGTATTGTCGTAGTTCTCCTGAAAATCGACCGTATCCTCGTCGATGTCCTCCAGCAGTGCCATGGCAGATTTTGCCAGCCGCACTTCGGTATAACGCATGGCGGCAGGCGGATCGCCATCCACGGAACCGAAATTGCCCTGCCCGTCGATGAGCATGAGGCGCAGCGAAAAATCCTGCGCCATGCGGGCCAGTGCATCATAGATCGACTGATCCCCGTGCGGATGGTATTTACCGATGACATCGCCAACAACGCGGGCCGATTTGCGGTAAGGCTTGTCCGGCGTGTATCCGTTCTCATGCATCGAATACAGGATGCGGCGATGCACGGGCTTGAGACCATCCCGCACATCTGGCAACGCACGACTCACGATCACGCTCATGGCGTAATCGAGATAGCTGCGCTTCATCTCGTCAGTAAGCGAGATGGGCCGGATGTCGCTGGGGTCGGTAGGGCCGCCTGGTGGAAGCTCAGATGGCGGGATCTGGTCGTTGTCGGACACTGCAAAACCTGTTGGCACAGCCGTATTGAACGGCAAAGCTATTCTCTATCTGATTCATGCCAAGTCGACAAACAAAAGTGATATTTTTTGAACAAAAATAAGTATTCTACTTCAATGATTTAGGCGATCCTGTGATTTCATCCCCAGCCCTCTTGCAAGGGGGCTCGGGGGCAGCCATGGTAGGGCCTATGGAATTCATCTCGAACGCCTTCGCAACTTTGCTCGTCACCGTCGATCCGCCCGCCATCGCACCGATGTTTCTGGCGCTGACCATGGGCATGACGGCCTCTGAAAAGCGGCAGGTCGCGGGGCGAGCAACCATTATTGCAGCCCTGGCGCTGGCCTTTTTTGCCATTGCCGGACAGAAGATGCTGTTGTTGCTGGGCATCACCCTGCCAGCCTTCCGCATCGCGGGTGGATTGCTGTTGTTCTGGATCGCCTTCGAAATGGTTTTTGACCGCCGTTCGGCCCGCAAATCCAGCGTGGCAAAAGCTGCGATCGATGAGGATCACATCCGCAATGTTGCGGCTTTTCCCCTGGCCATTCCACTGATGGCAGGACCTGGCGCCATCACCGCCACGATGCTGCTGGCCGGTCAGACTGGCGGCGATCTCTCGCTGCTCGGCGTGCTGATCGTTCTTATCGCCATCGTCTGCGGCCTGTGCTGGATCGTGTTTCTGTTCGCGGACAGAATATCCGGCCTGCTCGGAGTCACCGGCAACATTGTCCTCACGCGCCTTCTGGGTATCGTGCTGGTGGCGCTTGCCATCCAGTTCGTGCTGGACGGTGTGAAAGCGGCTTTCGGACTGCGGTAGGGCAGCGTCTCGTTATCGTCCGCCCTTGGCTTGAAGCATCTCCGCCATCGTTTGATATCCACGCCCCCTGGCAAGGGCGAGCGGGCTGGTTCTATTCTTGTCTGCCAGATTAGGATTGGCCCCCGCCGCCAGCAGATCGCGCAGCACGCGCTGGTGATTGGAACCGCCATCACCCAGCACGATGGATTCGATCAATGCCGTCCAGCCCAGATTGTTGACATGATCCAGCGGCGCGCCGGCATCGATCAGAATCTTCACGACATCCCCATGGCCAAGATGCGCGGCGGCGATCAGCGCGGTGCCAAGATAGGGGCTGGTGACAGCCTTCACATCGCCCCCCAGGGCAATCGCCCTGCGCAACGCTGCCGGCTCATTGGCAACCGAGAGAATCGTGATGGCATCATAGTTGCGATTGTCCTTGGCGCGCGGATCTGCCCCCGCCTTCACCAGCATTTCCATCGCCGTGATATCCGCATTATAGGCCGCAACGAGATAGGGCGTGCGTTGCGCGCCATCCCTTACCTGCACGTCAAGGCCATTGACCAGCAACTGGCGGATTTCATTATGCGCACGGTTGGCCGTGACCCCAAGAAGGCCGGTATAAGCCGCTTTCTCGGATTCCGACGGTGGTGTCTGGGCATTGGTTATCGACGAGAACGAGAAAGAGGCGAGAGCAACCGCCATCCAGCGGGCGCGTGTCCTTCGGTGATCAGCCATGGTGAAATCTCCGCAAAGGCAACCGTGTTAGCCTACCACATATTCAATCCGCGCAAAACAGAACCGCAGTGGCATCATCCGATCTTTTGAAGCGCGGGAACTGCACGCCATCAGGATCATCCCTGTCCTCGATATGGCGCAGTTCCATCGCCAATGCCGCAAGGCCTTTCTGCCCGGCGGCCTGCAACAATGCACCCGCTGCATAACGCTGGTATTTCAGTTCAAGGGCTGAAAATCCGTCGCTCATCGCCAGTCCCCGCACGGGACCTGACCGCGGAAAACGCTGCTTTTGCAAATGCTCCGTGGCCTTGGGTTCAAGGCCCAGAACCCAGCGTCCGCGGCCGGTGTTGAAAGCATCCCGGCTTTCGCGCAAGGAGGCGATCACCGCTTGCGAGCGCAGCATCACACTGGCACCTGCACCTTGCCCGAGAGCGGCCGCGTAAGCACGCTCTTGCGCTTCTCCTTCCGGCGTTTCCCCGCAGGTGACGATGCTGCCACCAATCTCCAGCACAGCGCGGCAATCTCCAAGCCACACCGCTTCGACCGTATCAACCCCAAATGTCAGCATCAGAAGTGCCGCGCAGGGGAGCTGCCAGCGCGCTTCGGGCTGGGCGATCCGCTCGGCGGCGAAAGCCGCGACAAGACCTTCGATGACAACGCCCACGAGCTGGTCCGTCTCCCGGATGGCATGGTGGGCATGGAGGAGCCGGTTGGCCGTACGCGACAACCAGGCTGCATCGCTTTTGCCAGGCAGCAGAGACGCGCCAAGTCCTGTCGCGCCGTCAAGGACCCAAAGGCGGTTGCCTGCCGACCCGAAGCAATCATCATTGATCTTGGCACGATCCCCCGCCACCGAGAGCGCGTCGATAATTTCAGGATGCATCACAGCGTCTCAAGCAACCGCGCCATCAGCGCGGCACGGGGGGCAAGCGATGACACGAAACAATGCTCCTGCAACGTATGCGCACCATCGCCATCGCAGCCAAGGCCGTCCAGCGTCGGCGTGCCAATGGCGGCGGTGAAGTTGCCGTCCGAGCCACCGCCGGTCATCAGCGCTTCCGGCAGGGCAAAACCCAGTTCCGCCGCAAGACCACAGGCATGATCATAGAGCGCCTGAATCTCGGCGGATTTCGCCATGGGCGGGCGATTCATTCCGCCTGAAATGGTCAGTCTGACATCAGGATCATGGGGCATGAGCGCGAGAATATGCCGCTCGAATGCGCGCCCGTCCTCGACATTGGTGACGCGCAGATCAACGGAGAAGCGGCAATGCTGGGGAATGACATTGGGTGCGGTGCCACCATTGATCTGGGCCACGGAAGTGGTGACGCCCCGGTCATAATCGGTGAGTGCCTCGATCGCAAGAATCTGCCTCGCGGCTTCGCGGATGGCGCTGCGCCCGTCCTGATGGCGGGACCCTGAATGGGAGGGACGTCCCTCGATCTGCACATCGAAACGCCCCACACCCTTGCGGGACGTGACGATCCTTCCGCCATCGCGTGCGGGCTCCGTCACCAGGGCGAAGGCGGCGCGGCGGCCCTCATCCTCGATGATCGCCCGCGTTGTGGGACTGCCGATCTCCTCATCCGGCGTGAACAGGAACACCAGCGGACGCCGGGCGGACCCGTTGATCGCCACCAAGCGGAAGGCTTCTGCCGCCAGATAAGCGCCGCCTTTCATGTCATAGATGCCGGGGCCATAGAGCCGGTCCCCGTCGCGCCGCAGCGGCAGATCACGCTCGATGGTCTTGAGGGGATGCACCGTATCCACATGCGACATCACCAGCAGGGGCCGCTCGCCATTCGCCGGGCCTGCCGTGACCTTCAATACGTCGCCGAGGCCGTCCCGCCCCGCGATGCGCTCCACCTTGCAATGGTCCACCGAGAAGAAGGCCTGCACCAGATCCTGCATCTTGTTGACCGCCGCCGCATCCAGCGTCGGACTTTCGCGCGCCACCCAGCCTTGCAGAACGGAGGTCATCGATTCAGTATCAAAATGCTTCAACATCGGTTTTTTTCCGCTTTCCACCATCCTTCGACACAACAGGCTCAGAACGGAATGTCATCGTCCAGATCAGGCGCACGCCCACCGGACATGCCGCCCCCAGACGTGCTCCCCCCAGTCATGCCACTCCCAGTCATGGCCGGGCGCCGTTCCATGGGCGCAGAGCGCCCGAAATCACTGCCGCCCGAACGGTCTTCCATGGCGCCGCCGTCGCGCGCTCCACCGCCATCGTTGCGGCCGTCGAGCAGGGTCAGTTCACCGCGATAGCGTTGCAGCACGATCTCGGTCGAATAACGGTCAGCCCCGGTCTTGTCCTGCCATTTGCGGGTCTGTATCTGGCCCTCAAGGTAAACCTTGGAACCCTTCTTCAGATATTGCTCGCAAATCTTGGCAAGATTCTCGTTGAACACCACCACGCGGTGCCATTCGGTCTTTTCCTTGCGCTCGCCTGATTGCTTGTCGCGCCATGTCTCGGAGGTGGCGATGCTGAGATTCACAATCGCCTCGCCACTCGGCATGCGCTTCACTTCAGGGTCCGCTCCCAGATTGCCGACGAGAATAACCTTGTTCACACTGCCAGCCATAACGGCCTCCTGATCAATCCAATTGTCACATCACCATAGCGCCCTGCCTCAGCACAAGCGAACATTGCCTTGCCTTGTCCACACGCGATTGGCTTGCCGATGTGGTTTGCAGGATAGGGCAAACTGTATGTTCATTGTTTGTTCTTTGCAAGGCGCTTTTGCACAGGGAGAAATTCCGGGATGGTGCGAAGGAGGGAATGCTTGCGCCTGCTGAAACGCCGCAGAGGACAACGGGCAACGATCTGCGCTTTTGCTGGGGTCAGCGGCAAGGCATGAGACGGATTGAATGCTGCGATGCGTATACTGTCCCCCTAATTTTGTCCTTATGAGCAAGAGGCGAAGGTGTGTCCGCTTCTCCCGTGGGAGAAGCTGTCAGGCGGAGCCTGACTGATGAGGGCAAACCACAGCACTCAGGGGTTCACCCTCATCCGACCGGCTTGGGCCGGCCACCATGTCCCAAGGGAGAAGGGATGGTGCTTGTGCGCTCCGTGGTTAGGAGTGGAAGATCTCTATTGATGCAATTGAGATCGTGTCACCGTAATTCCGTAATTCCCAGAATGGACAGGAAGAGATCGCGGGAAATAGCCATACTCAGTTACCTTCCTTGAAGTGACCGCCGTGGAGCTTGTCTACAAGTGTCAGACTCGTCGTTCCGATCCGGTCTGTGCCAAAATTAACAATCGCTTTGCTACCCAACGGCACGATCCACGGCAGCTTTGTCTCGATGCCCTTGGTCAGCGGGGTATTGTTGTCAACGATCGCGATGGTGGCGCGGGTCAGCCGCACGCCGGAGCCG
>JANNRX010000041.1:0-10208 GCA_031401875.1 Hyphomicrobiales bacterium
AAAATACTGTCGGATAAGAAGCGGGCAATCCGCATCACGCTTTCTGGGAGGAACGCATGAGACGCCAAGGTTTTGGACGCCGAGATTTTCTGGCAGGTGCCGCAGGGCTTGGACTTGTTGGCCATGGCTTTGGAATTGAACAACTGTCAGCGCTTGCGCAGGATGCATCCTGGCCTAACCAGACAGTGCGCATGATTGTCCCCTTCCCACCGGGCGGACAAGGCGATCTCGCCGCGCGCCCGATTGCCAAGGCGTTCGAGCGGATCCTCGGCAAGCCTGTCATCGTGGACAACCGTGGCGGAGCCGGCGGCGCGTTGGGCAATGCCGCCGTAGCGCGCGGGGCCAATGATGGACATACCCTGCTGATGACCCTGTCCTCGCTGGCGGTCCTGCCGGAAGCAGACCGCATCATGGGCCGACAGGCACAGTATGAAACCGCTGACCTTATCCCCATCGCCCGGGTTCTTGCAGATCCGACGTTGCTGGCCGTGCATGCCGATACGCCATGGAAAACCGTTGCTGATCTTGTTGAGGATGCCAGGAAGCGGCCCGGCGAAATTCCCTATGGATCATCCGGTCCTTACGGCACCTTGCATGTCTCGATGGAGATGTTCACCGGGGCGGCAGGCATCAGGCTGAACCACATTCCCTATCGCGGCGCGGGCCCTGCGTTGAACGACCTTATTTCCGGGCAGATCAAGGCTCTGGCCTCTGCGCCGGGAGTGCTCAAACCTCAGGTTGAATCTGGAAAAATCCGCGTACTTGCGAACTTCGGCGCCGAACGCGTGGCCTCTTTTCCCGACACCCCCACGTTCCAGGAATTGGGCTTCAAGGACGTGGAATTCTACATCTGGGGCGGCCTCTTTGTGCCGCGTGCGACACCGGCTGATATCGTGACGCGGCTTCGCAGCGCCATGCGCGATGCCATGGCCGACACCGAAACGCGGCGGATCTTCGAGACTGCCGGAAGTCCTCCGGCCTATCTCGACCAGCCGGAATTCGCCGCGTTCGTGACCAGGGATTCGACGCGACTGATCGAGGCTGTCCGCAAGATCGGGAGGGTCGACGGCGGTTGATAAGAGTTGCGACGAGAATACGAACACAACAGATTTGGTAAAACACATCGGGGAGGATCGGACACCATGTTGCGCAGGACATTTTTATCACTCGGCCTTGCACTGCTGACCAGCAGCGCGGCCTTCGCCCAGGCCTATCCGAACCGTCCAGTTCGCATAGTCGTGCCGTTCGGACCAGGAGGGCCGGCCGATATCTATGCCCGTGCGGTTGGACAACACCTGTCCGAAGCACTGAAGCAGAATTTCGTGATCGAAAACAAGCCCGGTGCCGGTGCGGTGATCGGCACGATGGAAGCCGCGCGTGCCGCGCCTGATGGCTACACGCTGCTGATGATGTCCAACACCCACACGGCCAACGAAACCCTTCTGCCGGCACGCGGATATGTTCTGACCAATGCTTTTGTACCAGTGGCACCGGTCAATGCCTCCGATCTCGTGATCGTCGTGCACCCCTCGGTGGCGGCAACCACGCTGAAGGAATTTATCGAACTTGCCAGATCGAAGCCCGATGCCTTGACCTATGCATCCTCCGGCAACGGCACACCCTACCATCTGGCGGGCGAGAGCTTCAAATCGATGACAGGGACAAGCATGGTGCATCTGCCTCACCGCAACAGTGGAGATGCGCGCAACAGCGTGCTGGGCGGACATGCGCAGATGATGATGGATGCGGTCACCACGACCGCGCCAACCATCGCCGGGGGGCAAGTGAGAGCACTGGCAACGACAGGGGCTACCCGGTCCTCCATCCTGCCCAACGTGCCCACTGCCATCGAAGCGGGGGTCCCCGGCTTCGAAGCCACGATCTGGCTCGGCCTCATGGCTCCTGCCGGAACGCCGCAAGCCATCGTCGACCAGATCAACACCGAGGTGCGGAAATTCCAGGCCAAGCCGGAATTGAAAGAAGCCTGGAACAGGCAGGGCGCGGTCGCGCTGAGCATGACACCGGCGGAGTTTGGCGTGTATCTGACTGCGGATATCGCCAAGTGGAAGAAGGTCATCGAGACGGGCAATATCAAGGCACAATGACCGGATGAACGCTGCCCTGTCACTCGTCGTCAATGGACGGCCCTGCATGCCGCAGAGTGACCCCGAGCTGATGTTGCTTGATCTGTTGCGGGGTGAGCTTGGTCTGATGGCAACGCGGTTTGGCTGCGGTGAGGGCCTGTGCGGTGCCTGCAATGTCCTTGCGGATGGCCGTGCGGTGACGGCTTGCAACACTCCGGTCTGGTCCGTGACCGGAAAGGCAATCACAACGCTGGAAGGTCTGGGAAACAGGGACAATCCTCATCCACTGCAGCAGGCCTTCATCGACGAGCAGGCAATGCAATGCGGCTATTGCATCTCTGGCATCATGATCAGTGCTGCGGCACTTCTCGCAGTCCGGCCAGATCCGACCGACGGGGAGATCCGATCGGCGCTTGATGCAAACCTTTGCCGTTGTGGTGCCCATAACCGCATTGTCAGGGCTGTTCGGCGCGCGGCGGCGGCCATGCGCACTGGAGCGCGCCGTGGATGATGGAGCACTTCCCGGCAGTCTGGCTATGCATCCCCGGCTTGATGCCTGGATCGCTGTGGATAGTACCGGGAGCATCATGCTGTTTCCCGGCAAAGTAGAGCTGGGACAGGGCATTCTGACCGCTCTCGCACAGATCGCAGCGGATGAGCTTGATATCCCCGTGTCACGCATCCTGCTCAGGCCTGCGCACACCGGAATCAGCCCGAACGAAGGCGTAACATCCGGTTCGCTTTCCGTGCGCGACTGCGGCATGGCTCTGCGTCAGGCAAGCGCAGAGGTTCGCGGGCTTTTTGTTGCCGAGGCTGCCCGGCGGCTGGGCCTTGCAGCTGAATCCCTCACCATCGATGCGGGCGTGATCCGCGGAGCCGGCAATCTCTCCCTGACCTATGCCGAACTGGCAGCGACGGTTTCTCTGGCGCAAGTCGCCACTGGAAACCCGCGTCCGAAACAGGCGGCGCAACGCCGCTGCGTCGGGCAGCCGGAGCCGAGACTTGATATTCCCGGACGCGTCTTTGGCACGAGAGCGTTTATCCACGACAGGCGTTCATCAGATATGCTGCATGGCTGTATACTGCGTGCTCCCCGCCCTGGTGCACAGCTGATCGCCTTCGATCAGGATGCAGTAAAGGCAAAGCATCCAGACATCGTGGTGGTGCGCGACGGCAGCTTTGTCGGCGTGATCGCACCATCGGAACTGGTTGCCAGACGGGCCATCCAGACAGCTGCGCTTGCCGCAGATTGGGAAAGCGGATTCACGCTTCCAGAATCAAGTGATCTTGGTGACTGGCTACAGGCGCAGCCCGTCGAAACCGAGACTGTCGAGCAGAAGGGGGATGCCGCACCACCAGGACCCACCACGCGGCTGACGCGGGAATATACCAAACCCTTTCTCGCTCATGGGGCAATTGGGCCGTCGTGCGCCCTTGCCGCATGGCAAGATGGCAAATTGCACATCACGGCGCACAGCCAGGGTGTCTATAATCTGAGGGCGGATCTGGCCCTGGTGTTTCAACTGCCTCAAGAGGATATCGTCGTCACGCATGACGAGGGATCGGGCTGCTACGGGCATAACGGTGCCGATGATGTGGCACTTGACGCAGCGTTGCTGGCACGTGCCGTTCCGGGTCGATCGGTGCGGGTGCAATGGTCTCGCGCCGATGAATTGTCGTGTTCGCCATTCGGTGCCGCCATGCGCGTGCGCCTTTCGGCGGATATCGCGGCGGATGGGGCCATCACCTATTGGAATCACCAGATCTGGAGCAATGGCCATACCGCGCGGCCGGGGCGTGCCAGAACACCGGCCCTGCTGGCGGCATTCGCGCTGGAGAAACCCTTTCCCCGACTGACTGCGTCGGACCCTACCCTTGCCGCTGGAGGCGGCGCCCAGCGCAATGCCGTGCCTTACTATGACATTCCCAACCGCAGCATTGTCAAACACCGCGTGCTGAACGAACCGTTGCGCACGTCCGCGATGCGCTCGTTGGGAGCAATCGGCAATGTGTTTGCCATCGAGTGCTTTATCGATGAGCTGGCGGAGCGCTCCGGCGTTGATCCGCTCAACTACCGACTTGATCTGCTGAGCGATCCACGCGCCCGCGCCGTACTTTCACGTGCAACCGAGATGGCCTGTTGGGGCAAGACAAATCCGCAAGAGGGAATAGGCCATGGACTGGCTTTCGCCCGTTACAAGAACACCAGCGGCTATTGCGCCGTTGTAGCCAAGATCGACGTCAACGCTGAACCACGGGTGACGCATTTGTGGATCGCCGCAGACATCGGCGAAGTGATCAATCCCGACGGAGCCATCAACCAGATCGAGGGCGGGGCCATTCAGGCCACCAGCTGGGCGCTGAAAGAGGAAGTGCGGTTTTCTCGCGAAGCCCTTGAATGTGGCTCCTGGGAGAGTTACCCCATCCTGCGGTTCAGCGAGGTCCCTGACGTCAGGGTCGAACTGTTGAGCCATCCCGACCAGCCCCCTTTGGGGGCGGGTGAAATTGCGCATGGACCGACTGCCGCGGCCATTGCGAATGCCATTCATAATGCGCTGGGCGTGCGTGTGCGACAGATGCCGCTGACGCGTGACCGAATGCTCGCGGCGATGGAGTAGAACTGATGTCTGAATTGCGAATCTTGAGCGGCGGTGCCGCCCATGGCCTGGTCAAAGCACTGGCGAGCCCCTTTGCGCAACAAACCGGCTATGCGATCAAAGGGGACTTCGGTGCTGTCGGAATCATGCGCGACCGCCTGTTTCAGGGTGAGCGACCGGATATCATCATTCTGACAGCGGCGATCCTTAGGGAACTTGCCGAAGCGGGTATCGTCGATGGCACGACAATACGCGATGTCGGCACTGTTGCGACGGCCATCGCGGTTCGCGCGATGGACCCGGTGCCGGATGCCGGTAACCCGGAAAGCCTCCGTGCTGCCCTGCTTGTGGCGGACGCGATCTATTTTCCCGATCCAAAACAGGCAACTGCCGGCATTCACTTCCAGAAAGTCCTGATGGAGCTTGGCATCTTCGGGACCGTCAAGGATCGCCTTCGCACGTTTCCAAACGGCGCAACCGCCATGCGCGCACTGGCGCAAGCGCCCGAAGCGCGACCGATCGGCTGCACGCAAGCCACCGAGATCATTACAATCGACGGTTTGCGCCTGGTTGGCGCTTTGCCGCCACCCCATGATCTTGCCACGACCTATACCGCCGGCGTGATCATGGGCAGTCCTGCGCGCAACGCAGCATGGGATCTTGTAACTGAGCTGACCTCCGTGCAAAGCGCAGAACTGCGCAGGCAAAAAGCCTTCAGCTAGAGCATGCCGATTTTAGACAGAAACATAACCTGAGTTGAAGAAGTAGTTTCTGCATTCAGCAGGCGAGAAAAGGTCGAGCAATTGGCCTGCTTTTCGCCATGTGTCTTCGATGGTTCGCGGCGATGCGTCTCGCATGAGGTGCTTGAGCTTGGAGAAGACCTGCTCGATCGGATTGAGATCGGGACTGTAGGCGGGCAGGAAGATGAGATGGGCTCCAGCATTGCGGATCGCCTTTCGGGCTGCCTTGCCTTTGTGGGAGCCGAGATTGTCGAGGATGACAATATCGCCTTTGGCCAATGTCGGGACGAGAACCTTCTGCACATAGGCGGTGAAGATGTCACCGTTGATCGGAGCGTCGATGACCCACGGGGCATCAATGCGGTCATGACGCAGTGCGGCGATGAACGTCAGCGTCTTCCAGTGGCCATGCGGCACGCGCGCTTCCAGCCGCTGACCGCGTGGTCCCCAGCCGCGCAAGGGCGCCATGTTGGTCTTGATCCATGTCTCATCGAGGAAAACGAGCCTTTTGGCGTCAATCCTGTGCTGATGAGCCTTCCAGCGTGCGCGTTTGCGCGCAATATCCGGACGTGATTGTTCCGTCGGCACCACGGTTTTTTTTGAAGCTCAGGCCCTCGGCATGGACAAACAGCCAGACGGTCTTCTGGTGGGTCTTGACCCCGCGCGCGGCCAGCTCGGCTGTCAGCTTGCGGAGCGTGAAGGGGCCGGAATTCATGCGCTCGCGCAACCAGTCGGCATGGCTTCCCGACAACACGCGCTTCTTGTGCCCGTTCATCTTGCCAGGCTTCAAGTCGCCTGTCTCCCGTCGCAGCTTCTTCCATTTGGAAACGCACGAAGGGCTGATCTGCAGGGCCGAAGCGATGGACCTGACTGTCTCGCCCCGATCAGACCAGGCCAAAGCCCGAGCCCTAAGGTCTTCCGAATAGGCCTGTGTCATATGTGCTGGCCTCCAACACCAGCACATAGCTTGAATCAGAATGGCACTGATTTGGGAATCCCGATTCCGTCAAAAATCGTCATGCTCTAGGCCGCCACACGTGCGAGTACCGGCCGAACGGCGGTGAGGAAATCCATATCGATCTTGCCAGTCATGCCTCTCATGATCTCAAGGGCGTCACCACTTTTTATTGGTGGCTTGTAGGGCCTGAATTCGATCAGCGCAGAGAAAATATCGGCGATTGTCAGAAGACGCACCGGATCCGGGATGCTGCCGTTCATCAGACCGTTGGGATAGCCCGAGCCATCAAGATATTCATGGTGAAAGCCGATCATCTGAAGGAGTTCCTCCGTCATTTCCTTGGCTTGCCTTGCCCGCGCCATGCCCGTTGTCGGATGGATCTTGATGATCTCCATTTCCTCCGGCGTCAGCGAGGAAGGCTTGTCAAGAATTTCAAGCGGCACATCGGCTTTGCCAAGATCATGCATGAGACCGCCAACGGCGAGACGCTGAAGATCGCTTTGGTTCATCTTGAAATGATGTCCGAGGGCGAGGAGCGTTCCGGTGACCAGAAGGCAATGCTGATATGTCGCATTGTGATGCATCCGCACGCTGCCCACCCAGCGGTTGAGACCTGTCTCCCCAAGCGTGCTGATCAGGGTATTCGCCTTTTCCGAAATCATCTTCACATTGAACAGGCTTCTGCTCTCGAACGAGCCCATCAACTCATCCAGGATGCTGTCTCCAATGAGGATCGCGGGGGCCTGATCCGGAAAATCTCGCGTAATCCGGGAGCGGGATGCCATGATCTCATGCGTCGCTTTCTCGCTGAGTGCGAGGACAAGAGCAGTGAGGTTGCGCTCAAAAAGGGGACGCGTGATGAAATTCGCGCCCTCAAGCATGCCACGCCTGAGCAAGGCCTTGCGGCCTTCCTCAGTTGCAATGAAGATAACAATGTTTTTCTTCCAGGTCTGACCTGACCGCCACGACAGAATCGCGTCAAGCGCCAGTTCATGGTCATCTCCAAGGTCGAAGATGAGGATATCATCACCAAAACTGGAGTTACGCTCGATGTCGCGGAAACGGTCAGCGGCAATCTTGAAATGCGGGCAAAGCAGATCAATAGCATCCGCAGAGGCGTGGCCTGAGCCAGAAAAAATCCTGATCTTCTGCGTTGTCACGTTCGTTTCGCTATTATGAGTATGATCTCGTGCGGGCAGACCTTTTGCAAGGAACTCCGATTGGATATCGTATACTCTGAAGCCTAATATTTGCTTTCTGTCGGCACGCTGCGTTGAAGCTGCTGCTTGCCCCCACGGCCCTCCCGTGATACTGCGCCGCACAATCAAGCGATCATGCAAGATTTGTCTGGGACAAACCCGGTCGGGAATTGCACCAGATCGCTCTTACGTCTTTCAGACGCCCCCATTTCAGGACAGATTCCGATGGAAATTCGTAACATCGCCATCATCGCGCACGTCGACCATGGTAAAACCACGCTGGTTGACAAGCTTCTGGGCCAGTCCGGCTCGTTCCGCGAGAACGCGCGGATCATCGAGCGCGTGATGGATTCGAACGATCTCGAAAAAGAGCGCGGCATCACCATCATGGCGAAATGCACCTCCGTCGAGTGGAAGGGCACCCGCATCAACATCGTCGATACGCCGGGCCACGCCGATTTTGGCGGCGAGGTCGAGCGCATCCTGAACATGGTGGACAGCGCGATCGTGCTGGTGGACGCGGCTGAAGGCCCAATGCCGCAGACCAAGTTCGTGGTCGGCAAGGCACTCAAGCTCGGCCTGCGCCCCATCGTGGCGATCAACAAGGTGGACCGCCCGGATGCGCGCCATGTCGAGGTCATCAATGAAGTTTTCGACATGTTCGCAGCGCTTGATGCAAGTGATGATCAGCTTGATTTCCCCATTCTCTACGGATCAGGCCGCGATGGCTGGATGAACACAACTGCCGATGGATCGAAGGAAGAAGGTCTCGCACCTCTGTTTGATCTCGTTCTGAAGCATGTGCCGCTGGCCAAGACAGAACCCGGTGCCTTCCGCATGATTGGCACCCTGCTGGAAGCCAATCCGTTCCTTGGGCGCATGATCACGGGACGTGTGACCTCGGGCTCCATCAAGCCGAACCAGTCCATCAAGGTTCTGGCACAGGATGGCAGCATTGTCGAAACCGGCCGCATTTCCAAGATCCTCGCCTTCCGTGGCGTCGAGCGCCAGCCCATCGACGAGGCCGTTGCGGGCGATATCATCGCCATCGCCGGATTGTCCAAGGGTTCGGTGGCGGACACGTTCTGCGCCCCTGAAATCACGGAAGCGATGAAGGCCCAGCCTATTGATCCGCCAACCGTCACCATGAGCTTTATCGTCAATGACAGCCCGCTGGCCGGAACCGAGGGCGACAAGGTCACAAGCCGCGTCATCCGTGACCGGTTGCTGCGTGAAGCGGAGGGCAATGTCACGCTCAAGATCGAGGAGAGCACGGACAAGGACGCGTTCCATGTCTCGGGTCGCGGCGAATTGCAGCTGGCGATCCTGATCGAGACCATGCGCCGTGAAGGCTTCGAAATGGCGATGTCGCGTCCGCGCGTGGTGATGAAGAAGGATGAGGCTACAGGACAGACACTTGAGCCCATTGAAGAAGTCCTGATCGATGTGGATGAGGAATACTCCGGCGTGGTGATTCAGAAGATGTCGGAGCGCAAGGCCGATATGCTGGAAATGAAGCCTTCGGGCGGCAATCGTCTGCGCCTGGTTTTCCATGCGCCAACACGCGGCCTCATCGGCTATCAGTCCGAATTGCTCACCGATACGCGCGGCACGGCCATCATGAACCGGCTTTTCCATGCCTATGAACCTTACAAGGGCGAGATGGCGGGTCGCAACAATGGTGTCCTTATCTCGAATGATGCCGGTGAAGCTGTGGCCTATGCCATGTGGAACCTGGAAGACCGCGGCGCGATGATGATCGAGCCGGGCTGGAAGGTCTATCAGGGCATGATCATCGGCATCCACAACCGCGACAACGATCTTGAGGTGAATATCCTGAAAGGCAAGAAGCTCACCAACGTGCGCGCTGCCGGCAAGGACGAGGCCGTGCGCCTCACGCCGCCGATCCGCATGACGCTGGAAAAGGCGCTGGCCTGGATTCAGGATGACGAATTGGTCGAAGTGACGCCGAAATCGATCCGCATCCGCAAGATCTATCTCGATCTCAATGACCGCAAGCGCTTCAGCAAGCAGAAGGAAGCGCTGGCGAGTTGAAGCCATTGAGCGCGGATGAGACGCCCTTTTCCGAGGACTGGTTCCTGGATGGAAAGCTGCTGCTGCGCCAGCCTCTCAAGGGCCATCGTGTTGGAACAGACGCCCTGCTTCTTGCCGCAATAACATCAGATACAGGCCGAATCTGCGATCTCGGAAGTGGTGTCGGTGCCGTCGGTCTGGCACTTGTCCTCAGGGCTGCATGCGCGGTCGTGATGATCGAGCGCAATCGGGTTTTCGCAGATCTCGCCCGCTACAACCTTCGACATGCGCATGCGTCAGATCATATTCAACTGATCGAAGCCGATATCTTCGACCGCAAGGCCTTCCTGCGTGAGCCCGCGCTAGCGGACCAGAGCTTTGATGCCGTCGCGACCAACCCGCCGTTCGATCAGGTGCTGCGGGGCCGCAAGACTCCCTCGGCCCTCAAGCATGCGGCGCATGCCATGCAGGGCGGAGATCTTGAAGATTGGCTGAAGGCCGCCATGCGCCTGCTGAAAGAGGGTGGAATGCTGAGCCTGATTCACAGGGCTGATCGATTGAACGATGTGCTGAATGCGTTGCCGAAACGTGCAGGA
>JANNRX010000042.1:0-2480 GCA_031401875.1 Hyphomicrobiales bacterium
CACGGCGCATTTGTTTGCCGATACGCTCCACAATCTGGCTGACACTGGAATAAGCGTCATGCGCGGCCCCGGAGACATGCATGGTTGCCCCTGTATCGAGATGAACCGGAAGCAGCGGCCAGCTGGCCGAACCCGCGATAAAGCCGTGTCAGGCCGCGGCCCGAGAGTATGTCATCACCGCTCAGCCTGTCGCCGCCGGATTGATTTTTTCCCAGAAACGGCCAGAGCGCGAAGTCGGCAGGAGTCACAGGCCCGATGCCGACATGACCGCCCTCGCTGGCAAGCGCAAAAAAGCGCTCCCCCTGCGGAACAAGCGCACCCACGCCCAAACCTGTCCCCGGGCCAATGACAATACGGGGAGCATCTGTAATGGCCTGCCCTCCGCCAAGAGACTGGAGACCATCCGCTGGCAGAAAGGGCAAGGACAGGGAAAGTGCTTCGAAATCATTGAGCAGAAGCCCCTGCTCCAGGCCAAGCCGGTTTGCGAGATGCCGACCATCCAGACACAGCAATCCCTTCAGTGTTATGGCATTCGTCAGGGCCACAGAGTGCCCCTCAACAACACCCGCCGCAGCCAGCAGCAGCGAACGTGGCCTTGCGAAACCGCCAGCCGCGATTGCTACCTCGACGGTCTCCGCAAATTCCTCATGCAGGCCAGTTTGCAGGTGGATTGCGGGAGAAAGCGGAGAGACGCGGCTTTCCACAGAAGCAAAACGCGCGTTGGTGCCACCAACATCAGCCACAAGACAGGGATAAGGAAAAACACGCATGGCACCATCCTACACCCTGCCGATAAAGATGCAGCTTATGTCAGATTTCGGGGCCCTGCCTTGCTGCGTCTGGCTTTAAAGGCTCCGACAAAAGAAACCCAGCGTCCGCACCCCTTCTGCACCGTGAGGAATCGCTTCACTTCCGTCGCCGCACGGATGCCTTCCAGCCAGGCACCGCCCACAGTGCCCCATTGCTCCATGCTTGTTGCTTCGCCCGCGAACCAGATGCGCTCTGCCACCGGCGCGCGAAGTGCAAGCCGCGCCGAGGCCCGCCCCGGTCTTGCCACCGACCAGCCGCCCATGGAAAAGGCGTCTGCGCTCCAGTGGCTCATATGCAGAGGCTTCAGGCTTTTGGCCACCGCCGATCCCACCTGCAAATCGAGCCAGTCTTCGACGACATCCGCCATGGCACCCTGGCCCTGAGCCGAAAGTTCCCGCGCCTCGATCCCGCCAAAATCAGCAAAATGCACGCCACGCCCACCGCCGCCCGCCAGCATGTAAAGCGACTTGTTCTTGTCATTGAGCAGGATCACGGCCCGGTCACGCTCTTCCTGGAAAGGATCATCCCCGAGGGTGAAGACAAGGCGTTCATAGGCGCCATGCGGCAGATCATGCGCAGCCGCGAGATGGCTGTCGGGAAGACCAGGATCAAAGGCAATGCTGCCGCCGGCGATCAGCGTCGTGGGAATTGTCAGGATAACGGTACGGGCCGTGATATCACCCTGAGCCGTATGCACCCTGACCCCATCAGCGGTCTGGCTGATCGCTGTGACGGTGACGCCAAGACGAGGCGAGGCCGAGGCCCCGGCGGCGGCTACCAGAGCGCCAAAACCGCCATCGACAAAACGGTCCTCGCTGTCCAGGGCGTTGGCGAAATCCTCGACACTGACATTGGCCAGCGACGTTCCGCAGGCATGTGTTCCGTGCAGCTCACCGGCAAGCACCTGCCAGCGATCTGACCGCTCCAAGGCCAGATCCGCAGCCGCATCCGGGTTTTTATTGGCCAGCCGGACGATGCTCTTGTCAATCTTCCGCCAGGCACGCCAGAGCTTCATCTGGCCCCAGTTGCCGAGAATCTCGTCACCATCAATGACAATGGGCCATTGATCAGCGGTATTCAGCGCAATGCCAAGCCGTTTTGCCTCACGGACCAGAGGATTGGCTCGATAGGCATGCAACCAATGGGCACCGACATCAACGCCCTTGTGTTTTCCAAACGAAAGCGTTGAAGTTCGCCCGCCGATCCTGTCACGCGCCTCGATCTGAATAACGGAAAGCCCGGCCTCCTGAAGATGCATCGCCGCGGCCAGCCCCGCAGCACCTGCACCAACCACAACAACATCAGCATTGGACATGGGTTCAGGAGCTCTCTTGGCTGAAAAGGGATGCTGTCATCTAGGGCCTGTCGTCAGTGAGGAACACATGGTGGATGAGATCGAAATGGGCCGAATGGAAGGACAAAAGACGCGCCGATAGCAGCGCTATCGGGAAGATTTTTGTCCTTGCAGGCGGTCCGTTTCCATCTCACCATGCTGGAAATTCCTTGTTTGAGGGCGGCGCGGTTAAAATGCCCCATTGTTTCGCGCTTCTGTCTCGCAAACCGGACGGTTTGCTTCGCCAGAACCGCTTCACACTGAACCATTTTTCCTCGCGTCCACCATCTGTTCCTCACTGACGACAGGCCCTAATCAGGCTGCCCTGGTCATGGCG
>JANNRX010000043.1:0-3452 GCA_031401875.1 Hyphomicrobiales bacterium
ATTGCTCGCCGTCGCGCAATGTCGTGTCGAAAATGAAAACGCGGTCGCTCTTGGAAGCGGTTTTGTGGGTGTCGGTGGTCATGATACGAAAATCCTTATCGCTTTTCCCCGAAGCGGCTGGATCAGCGCATACCACCGCGGGGCTTTGAGGTGAACTGTGAAAGTCCCCTGAAAGCCCAGGCGTTAGCCCATACGGCCCTCAGGGGCGGATAAGGAGGAGGAGAGCAAGCAGCAGCAAAGCGGAAACGGCCGCCAGCGTAAGCCGCTGTTGCTGCTTTTTGAGATCAATCGCTTTGGCTTTGGCGCGTGCCCTTGCCATGGAAGACTCCTGTCATGCTTACTGCAAAAGATACTCCAAATTTGATGTTCGGCAACAATAAAATCAAGGGGGAGTGCGAGGATTGGAACCTGGGTTAAGAGGATGATACGAATGGGATCGTTGAGATACGCCGAATCGCTTGCTGTTCCTGGAGACTGTCCCCCATGCGCCCACCCCTGAATGCTGCATTCCTGCTTGCTCTTGTGACTGTCCTTGCCGCTGGCCTTTCGGCCTGCAACCAGTCAGCGACGCCACCAGCGGCGGCACCGCAGCCGCGTACATCGCTTTCTTTTGTCACACCTGCCGGGTTCAAGTTGCCGGAAGGGCAGGGCTGTTCGGGGGATATTGCACGGTTTCAGGCTGTGCAGGCCAATGATCTCGATACCGGCCATGTCAACAAATCGGTCCATGATCGCATTGCGGGGGAAGTGAACCAGGCAGCCGCGCTGTGCTCGGCGGGCAATGACGGCGGGGCGCGGGCTGCCCTGTCCGCAACAAAGAAGCGCTATGGCTATCCGGGGTGAGGAGAAACGCTCTCGCTCAGGCCTGATCCCTGAGCAAGCGCCGGATAACCTTGCCAGTCGTGGTCAGCGGCAATTCCGCAATGAAGGCGATCTCGCGCGGGTATTCATGGGCGGAAAGGCGGGTTCTGACAAAATCCTGGATGCTCGCTTTCAATACATCGCTTTCGGCATAGCCCTGCTTGAGCACCACGAAGGCCTTGACGATCTCGGTGCGCAAGGCATCCGGCTTGCCGACAACTGCGGCCAGAAGCACGGCCTCATGCTGGATCAGACAATCCTCGATCTCGCCGGGGCCGATGCGGTATCCCGATGAGGTGATGACATCATCATCACGACCAACGAAATGGATGTAACCATCTTCGTCGATGTGTCCCTGATCGCCCGTTGTCATCCAGTCGCCGATGAATTTCTGCCCGGTTGCTTCAGGCCTGTTCCAGTATTGCAGAAACATCACCGGGTCAGGGCGGCGCACGGCGACCTGACCCAGTTCGCGCACCGCGCAGTTTTCACCATCCGTTCGGATGATTCCGACTTTATGGCCAGGCACCGGCTTTCCCATGCTACCGGGGCGTGAGACGCCGATGGCTGCGGCAGAGGCGACGACGAGATTGCACTCGGTCTGGCCGTAGAATTCATTGATCGACAGGCCAAGCGCCTCGCGACCCCAGGCGAAAGTCTCCTCGCCCAGTGCTTCTCCGCCCGATGCCAGGGTGCGCAGGTTGAGCGCAAAGCGTTCTTTCGGTTTTTTCACGCTGCGCAGCATGCGCAGTGCTGTTGGTGGAATGAAGGTGTTGCGAATGCCTTGTTGCGCGATCAGTTGAAGCGCTTCTTCCGGATCGAATTTTTCGAATTTGCGGCCCACGACCGGCACGCCGAGATGCAGGCCCGGCAGCAGAATATTCAGCAGACCACCGGCCCAGGCCCAATCCGCCGGCGTCCAGAGTCTGTCGCCTTCGAGTGGCAGGAACTCATGGGGCATCTGCATGCCTGGCAGATGGCCGAGGAGGACACGGTGCCCATGCAAGGCGCCCTTCGGCTGGCCTGTGGTGCCGGAGGTATAGATCATAAGGGCCGGGTCATCGGCCAGCGTATCGGCCGTTTCGAAATCCGGGCTTGCGGTTTCGAGCAGGGCGTCGAAGCCCTGCGCGTCAGCATCTGCACCATCGGTCGAGATCACAAGAGGTGGGCTCAAGCCCGGGATCGCCCGCAGTTTTCTCAAACCGGAATCATTGGTGATGAGCACTTTTGCCCCGGAATCAGCCAACCGGTAACCGATGGCGTCCACTCCGAACAGATTGGCGAGCGGCACTGCAATGGCACCAAGTTTATACGCTGCCATATGGGCCACGGGAACATAGCGGCCTTGCGGCAGCATGATCGCCACGCGGTCACCTCTTGCGGTACCGCGCTGCCTGAGGGCATTGGCCAGCCGGTTCGCCGCATGCTGCAACGCCTGATACGTCAGTGTTTCAACCGCCCCCGAGGCTTGCACATCCATGATGGCGACACGATCGGGCGCGGCCATCGCCCAGCTGTCACAGCAACTTGTGGCGATGTTGTAACGCTCGGGGACCATCCAGCGGAAGCGCGCCAGGAGATCGTCATAGGTGGCAGCAGGTTTCAGCATGGGACAGGGTTAGAGGCTCAGGCGCGCCGCGTCTAGCCGCCAAAGCCGCTGCGCTTGGCCCAGCCGGTGGTGCGGGACTCGATCATGTCGATGATCACCACCAGCAGCACGCCGAGAATGGCGAGCACGATCAGCGCTGCGAAGATGAGTGGTACATTGAAATCCGCCGAAGCGCGGGTGATGAGATTGCCGACGCCGAAATTCGAGGCGTTCTGTTCGCCAATGACGCAGCCGACATAGGCCAGCGTGATGGAAACTTTCAGCGCACCGAAGAAATACGGAAGCGAGCGCGGGATACCGATTTTCCACATGATATCAAAGCGCGAGGCACCCAGCGCCTTCATCACATCCTCGGTTTCGGGCTCAATCGTGGCCAACCCGGTGGCGACGTTCACGACGATGGGAAAGAACGAGATCACGAAAGCTGTCAGCACGGGTGGAAACCAGCCGACACCAAACCAGATTACAAGGATGGGTACGACAGCCACTTTCGGGATCGAGTTGAAGCCGACAAGCAACGGATTCAATCCGGCATAGAGATAGCGTGATGACCCCACCAGAAGTCCCAGAAACAGGCCGAAGACAATCGACATGGCAAAGCCCAATGTTGTCATCCAGAGCGTGTGAAGTGCATTGAAAACAAGCGGTGACCGGTATTGAACCATCGCTGCGAAGACCGTGCTGGGGGCAGGGAGAATGAAATTGGAAACGTTCAGGACGCGACAGATCAACTCCCACAAGACGAAGAATCCGACGGTAAAAACGACAGGTGCAAGCCGCATGGAGAGAGATTTGGTCATGCGGGCTGTCTCGCATTCTTGATGAGACCGCGCAGATCGTGCACCACATCCGCAAAGGGCTGCGTGTAGGTGATCTCCAGATCGCGCGGTCGTGGGAAATGCACCTCGCGTTCGGCAATGATGCGGCCAGGCCGGGCGCTCATGCAGAAGACACGATCTGCCAGGAAAACCGCTTCGCGCAG
>JANNRX010000044.1:0-5813 GCA_031401875.1 Hyphomicrobiales bacterium
AAGGCGGCGAACGAGATTTCGCCGCCTGCTTTCCTTGATAGCCGCATATCATGGGAGCGTGGCGATTTACACCGATCGACTGATACAGAAGTCTACCACATCCACCATGGCATCTTTCAAGGGTGATGCAGGGAAGATACCCAGTGCATCCTTGGCCATGGCGGCGTAATGGCGCGCGCGCTCGACCGTATCTTCGAGGGCGCGGTGCTTGCGCAGCAAGGCCTTGGCCTTCTCCAGCGCCACATCATCATGAACGCCGTCTTCAATCGCCGATTTCCAGAAGGCGCGCTCGGCGGAATCGCCGCGGCGATAGGCGAGAACCACGGGAAGCGTGATTTTCCCCTCGCGAAAATCATCGCCGACATTCTTGCCGAGCTTTGCAGCGGCTCCACCATAATCGAGCACGTCATCCATGAGCTGAAAGGCTACACCAAGGTTGGTTCCGTAGCTGCGACAGGCAATCACGGCTTCCTTGCCACCATTGGCGACCAGCGGACCAACCTCGCAAGCTGCAGCGAATAACGCTGCTGTCTTGGCGCGCACGACAGCCAGATACTCATCTTCCGATGTCGCAAGATTCTTGGCGACAGAGAGCTGCATGACTTCGCCTTCTGCAATCACGGCGGCCGCAGTGGACAGAACGTCGAGGCATGGCAGGGAGCCCACCTCCACCATCATCTTGAAGGCCTGGCCAAGCAGAAAATCTCCGACGAGAACGCTTGCCTCGTTGCCCCATAGCATGCGGGCGGCAGGCTTGCCCCGGCGCATATCGCTGGCATCCACCACATCATCATGCAACAACGTGGCGGTGTGCATGAATTCGACAGAGGCCGCGAGCTTGAGGTGCCCCTCGCCCTTGTAACCGCAGAGACTGGCGGCGGCCAGCGTCAACATGGGGCGAAGCCGTTTGCCGCCTGACGAGATCAGATGGTTCGCCACTTCCGGAATCATCGCAACATCGGAGCCTGTCCTTGACAGGATCGTGGCGTTGACGCGCTCCATATCCATCCGGGTCAGTTGGACAAGCGCCTCGACGCCAGCGGCAGGCTTTTCCTCAAATGCGACAACGACGCCCAAAACAGCCTCACTTTTCTTGCTTGCAACAACGCTATCCAAGAACGTATCAAACCTTGCACCATGTGGCCAAGCTTGCAAGGTGCAGAGTTGCCGCAAGCGAGGTCAGGACCTTATAGACCGATCCTGAGGCGGGCATTGCCAAGCTTTGTCGATAGAACAATCCATTCTTTTTTGCAGTCACCGGGATGGACTCTGCCCCCGATGACCCCATAACAGAAGAATCGTTCAGCGTGAGGCTGGGCCACATGGAGCTACGTCATGATGAACCGTCGTTATTTCTCGGGACTGGTAGTGGCGGGAGCCGCCGCCCTGAGCCTGTCTTCTGCTTCTGCCCAGACCTTGGAGAAGGTCAGCTTTGGCACCAACTGGCTGGCCCAAGCCGAGCATGGTGGCTTCTATCAGGCGGTTGCTGATGGCACGTACAAGAAATACGGCCTCGACGTGACGATTGTTCCGGGTGGCCCGCAGGCCAACAACCGTTTGCTGCTTCCCGTTGGCAAGATCGATTTTTACATGGGTGGCAACCTGTTGCAGGCGTTATCAGCGGTTGAACAGGGCATTCCCACTGTTGTGGTCGCTGCGAGCTTCCAGAAGGAGCCACAGGTTCTGATTGCGCATCCGGGGGAAGGCTTCGAGACCTTTGCCGATCTGAAGAAATCCAACGACATCCTGGTGTCGAAGGAAGGCCTCGCCTCCTATTACCAGTGGATGAAGACCGAACACGGCTTCAAGGAAGAACAAACCAAGCCCTATACTTTCAACGCGGCGCCTTTTCTTGCCAACAAGAAGGCCGTGATGCAGGGCTATCTCTCTTCCGAACCTGTGGTGATCGAGAAGGCTGCCGGCTTCAAGCCCAAGGTGTTCCTGCTGGCGGATTACGGCTTTGACACTTATTCGACCACCATCGAGACGCGTCGCGAACTGGTCGAAAAGAAGCCCGAGATGGTGCAGAAATTCGTCGAGGCGTCTATCCTCGGCTGGTACAATTATCTCTACGGGGATAACTCCGCTGCAAACGCCCTGATCAAGAAGGACAATCCCGATATGTCCGATGACAAGATCTTGGCCGGTATCGCGCTGATGAAGGCCAATGGCATTGTCGATTCTGGCGATACGGTGCAGCTCGGCATCGGGGCCATGACGGATGCGCGCATGAAGAGCTTCTTCGACAAGATGGTAAAGGCCGGCCTTTTCAAGACGGAGCTCGATTACAAGAAGAGCTACACGCTGCAATTCGTCAACAAGGGCTTCGGCAAGGAATTGCGGAAATAGGACACCGAGCGCAGTTTTCAGTCAGACATGCCAGTCTCCTCCTTCAAGACCCTCGTTTCACTCGCGCATGTCCGCAAAGCTTTTGCTAACGGCACTGTGGCGCTTGAAGACCTGAACATGGATGTGCGCGAGGGCGAGTTTGTATCGCTGCTCGGGCCCTCGGGCTGCGGAAAATCGACAGCCCTGCGCCTGATCGCAGGGCTGGCGGAGGTCTCCGGCGGGGCAATCACCTGGCCATCGGGCGGCTCAGCCAAGAGCGACATCGGCTTCGTTTTCCAGGAGCCGACGCTGATGCCCTGGGCCAATGTGTTCGACAACGTCTATCTGCCGCTGAAACTCAAGGGCGTTTCCAAAAACATGGCCACGCCTAAAATTCGCGAAACCCTGGCGCTTGTCGGCCTTTCGGATTTTGCGCATGTCTATCCGCGCGAGCTTTCGGGTGGCATGAAGATGCGGGTGTCCATTGCACGTGCGCTGGTGACAGAGCCAAAGCTACTGCTGATGGACGAGCCTTTTGCAGCACTCGACGAGATCACACGCTTCAAACTCAATGATGATCTGCTCCGCCTGAAAGAGGCGCGTGACGTTACTGTCATTTTTGTCACGCACTCCGTCTATGAAAGCGTCTATCTCTCGACGCGCATCATTGTCATGGCATCGCGGCCGGGACGCGTCGTGGATGATATCACCGTTGCAGCACCTTATCCACGTGACGAGGATTTTCGAGCGACGGCGCTCTATACCGAGACCTGCAAGGCCGCCTCTCAGGCTCTGCACGGAGCTATGGCGGCCCATGATCATCTGTGACTTCGCCAAGACAAAGCCCTCCTTCATTGCAAAATCGGGGTGCGTCCTTCGGGGCTCCCCGGCACGTGTCAGGGGAGCACCTCAGGACGAGGAAAACTGCGTTTTGCAAGGCTCAATACGCCTCATCCTGAGATGCGACAAAGCGCAGCGAAGGAGCCTCGAAGGACGCACGCCGGTTCTGCAGCGCACTCGTATTGCGACAGGACGCCCCCGCCTATGAGCGTTCTGCAGGCCTTGTCCCGCTACGGCCTGCCACTGGCGCTGGCGTTCGCCATTATCGGTTACTGGGAATGGTCGGTCTGGTTTTATGAAACACCACCCTACAAGCTGCCTTCGCCCAGTGGCATCCTCAAGGCGCTGATCCAGGACTGGAGCATCCTTTCGGTGTCACTTTGGGTAACCTTGCAGACAACACTGCTGGGCATGATGCTGGCCTTCGCGGGCGGAGTGGCGCTGGGCGTGGCGCTCGGCATGTTCAAGACTGCCGAAAACATGCTGTTTCCCTATGCGGTGATTTTCCAGGTGACACCGGTGATTGCCATCGCGCCGATCCTGCTGATCTATTATTCTGCGCCGACGGTGGTGCTGATGACGGCATTCCTCGTGACATATTTTCCTGTGCTGTCCAATACCATCACTGGCATGCGGTCCACCGACCGTGGACTTGAGGCTTTGTTCGATCTCTACGGCGCAAGTCCATGGCGCAAGATCCTGTCGCTGAAGCTGAAATCGGCGCTGCCCTACATCCTGACCGGTTTCAAGATCGGTGGGCCGCTCTCGCTGATCGGCGCTGTCGTGGCGGAGATTGCGGCAGGCACGGCCGGAGCCGGTTCTGGCCTCGCTTATCGCATTATCGAGAGCACATACCGGCTCAATATTCCTCGTGCTTTTGCGGCCCTGCTGCTGCTCTCGATCATGGGCATCATCATCTACTATATCATCGTCTTCGTCTCGCATCTGCTGCTCAGGAACTGGCACGAGAGCGCCATGAAGAAAGAGCGTTGAAGCATGGGTTCGCTGCTGATCAAGAATGCGCGGGTACCGCAATGCCTGCTGTTCTCCGAGGAAGTCGAGAAGCCCCTGCCCGGCGATACAGGCATCGACGGCGATGATATCGCGCTGCTGAACATCGCGATAGACGCGAGCGGCAACCTGAGCGGCTTCAGCCCTGTCTCGATCAGCCTTGATGCGCTGCTGGACGGCGAGACGCCCGACGAAGTGATCGACCTCGACCGGGGCATCGTCCTTCCCGGTTTCGTCGAATGCCACACCCATCTCGACAAGGGCCATATCTGGCCGCGTTCACCCAATCCGGATGGCACTTTCATGGGCGCTCTTGATACGGTTACCCAAGACCGTGAAAAGAGCTGGACAGCACATGATGTGCGCACCCGCATGGATTTTGCCTTGCGCGGCGCCTACGCGCATGGCGTGACGGCGATCCGCACGCACATCGATTCATTGGGCAATCAGATCGATCTCTCCTGGCCGGTTTTTGCCGAGATGCGTGAGCAGTGGAAGGACCGCATGGCGCTGCAGGCGACGCCGCTTTTCGGCATTCAATACGCGCTCGATGCCACCCACATGCGCGATGTCATCGCCGCGGTGAAAGCGCATGGCAGCGGCCTTTTCGGCTGCGTGAGTTATATGATTCCCGAGCTTGATAAGGCGCTCGATATCATGTTCCGCGTGGCAATCGAGAACGGTTTCGATCTGGATTTTCATGTGGATGAGACCAACGATCCTGAAGCGCGTTCCCTGGAACGCATCGCACTTGCCGCCTTGCGGCATCGCTTCACGGGCAGGATCCTCTGCGGTCATTGCTGCTCGCTGGCGCTGCAGGGACCAGACGATGAGGCGCGGATCATCAGACTGGTCAGGGAGGCAGGCATTGCCGTTGTCTCACTGCCAATGTGCAATATGTATCTGCAGGACCGCCAGCGCGGGCGAACACCTCGCTGGCGAGGTGCGACCTCGCTGCACGAGTTCAGGGCCGCCGGCGTGCCGGTGATGGTGTCATCCGACAACACACGCGATCCGTTCTACGCCTATGGCGACCTCGATACGCTGGAGGTCTTCCGCGAGGCGACGCGCATCCTCCAGCTCGATCATCCGACCGCCAACTGGATCAACGCCGTGACGAGCGAACCCGCGCGTGCGATGGGCCTGAGCAACGATTTCGGCAGATTGAACGGCGGTCCGGCGAACCTCGTGCTGTTCAAGGCGCGCAACTGGACAGAGCTGCTGTCGCGCCCGCAATCGGATCGCATCGTGATCCGCAACGGCAAGGTGATTGACCGTGTGCTACCCGATTACCGCGAACTGGACACGCTCGAAGGAATGCAGCCGTGAGTGGCACAGGCGTCTTGCGTCCTTCGAGACGCTTCTTCGAAGCTCCTCAGGAAGAGGGACGTGGAGGATTGCAAAAGATAACCTCCCTCATGCTGAGGAGCCGCGAAGCGGCGTCTCGAAGCACGCACCACACTGATGCAAGCCAAGACCACAGGGGAGCCATGAATGAGCCGCTATGACATCGCCGCCCTCAAATCGCGGCTCAGCCACCTCAAGATCGAGGATAATCCGGCGCTGGTGCAGCAGAAATCCCGTGACTTCTACTGGTACTCGCCGACCCTGAAGCGTCAGCTTGCCGATGTGAA
>JANNRX010000045.1:0-7436 GCA_031401875.1 Hyphomicrobiales bacterium
GCGCCAAAACGCTGGCCAGCGCCATCGTTTTGGTTTCGCTGTGCCTCAGATCTGTGGATTCAGCAGGATTGCTCATCCCGCGTGGATATCACGGCGACCTTAAAGAACCGTGGAAGCAGAAAGCATCTGAACCCGCTGCTAGGGCCTGTCGTCCGTTAGGAACAGATGGTGGACACGAGGAAAAATGGCCCATTGTTTCGCGCTTCTGTCTCGCAAACCGGACGGTTTGCTTCGCAAGAACCGCTTCACACTGAACCATTTTTCCTCGCGTCCACCATCTGTTCCTAACTGACAACAGGCCCTAGGCTCCACGGGATGACTTGAGCTGGGCGCGGCAGCTTTTGAGATACGTGCGCCACGTCTCGCCTTTCGCCTTGTGTGTATCCTTGTCGTTGCGCCAGCTTGTGCCACAGCTGCGCATGTCTTCATCGCCTTGCTTCTGTTTTGCGCTGCGCTCACGTTTTGGTTTCTGAGGTTTTGAATTTGCTGAATCTGCTTTGCCCGCATCTGGTGTCGGTGCCGCTGTGATCTGGTCTTTGGGCGGCTCTGCCTTTCGTTCCGATGGTGCGCGCAATGGATTTGGAATGGCGCTCTGGGCGAAAGCTGTAGATGCAGCCAGCAGCGTTCCGGTTGCCGCCAGAGTTATGGCGAGAATGGTTGCCAGAATAATCTGTCTGCTCACAGTTTGCGTGTTGATGGTTTGTGTGCTCACGGTCTGTCTCTTCATGGAAACTCTCCCCCTGTTGGTTGATCCGGCCCTTTTGACCGCGCATAATGAATGTACAAAACAAGAACAAATTGCGCAATCTGGGAAGAATCAGGGGGAATCTCGCGCAATAAAAAGTGAAATCATTCGCCTTTTACAAAGCGTCTCAGGTGCTTAGACTGTCCATCCGAACAGAAGGAATGCATCATGGCCAAACAGCCCCAACCCATTGATCTCTATTATTGGCCGACTCCCAACGGATGGAAAATTTCCATCATGCTTGAGGAATGTGGCCTTCCCTACAAGGTTCATCTGGTCAACATCGGCAAGGGCGAGCAGTTCGCACCCGCTTTTCTGGCGATTTCGCCCAATAACCGCATGCCAGCGATTGTTGATCCCGAGGGGCCTGATGGCAAACCTATTTCTGTGTTTGAGAGTGGAGCAATCCTGCAATATCTCGGGCGCAAGACGGGCAAATTTTATCCTCAGTCAGAGCGGGAACGCACCGAGGTTGATGAATGGCTTTTCTGGCAGATGGGCGGTTTTGGCCCGATGCTGGGGCAAACCCATCATTTCCGCATTTATGCACCTGAAAAGATTCCCTATGCCGTTGATCGCTACACCAACGAGAGCAACCGTCTCTATGGTGTGCTGAACAAGCGGCTCGCCAGCCGTGCCTTTATCGCCGGGGATTACTCCATCGCGGATATGGCCTGCATTGGCTGGGCCAAGCTGTGGGAACGACAGGGGCAGAACATCAAGGATTTCCCCCATGTCGAGCGCTGGCTTGCTGCATGCATGGAACGACCAGCCGTTCAGCGTGGAC
The DNA here is from genome assembly GCA_031401875.1 of Hyphomicrobiales bacterium. Taxonomy (GTDB): domain Bacteria; phylum Pseudomonadota; class Alphaproteobacteria; order Rhizobiales; family Beijerinckiaceae; genus JADCCX01. The sequence continues at coordinate 1,533 of JANNRX010000045.1, forward strand.
TGGCCCTGAGTGAAGCGGAACGGGCGACAAGCAATCCAGCGGATCCGGCGGTAAGGGATGTGCTGTTTGGCCAGAAGGCCCGATTAACCACCTAGGGCCTGTCGTCAGTTAGGAACAGATGGTGGACGCGAGGAAAAATGGTTCAGTGTGACGTGGTTCTGGCGAAGCAAACCGTCCGGTTTGCGAGACAGAAGCGCGAAACAATGGGCCATTTTAACCGCGCTGCCCTCAAAGAAGGAATTTTGAGCATGGTGAGATGGAAACGTACCGCCTGCAAGGACAAAAACCTTCCCGATAGCGCTGCTATCGGCGCGTCTTTTGTCCTTGCATTCGGACCATTTCGATCTCATCCACCATTTGTTCCTAACTGACGACAGGCCCTAGTGTATCTGGAACCGAGCCATCTCGTTCATGGACACTTCCAGAATAACGACAAGGACATTACCCTACCGCATGCACGATGCGGTAGCCGTCCGCTTTGAGCCGCCGTAGAAAATGCGGCATCATTGCCGCAGTCTGCGCCTTGATGTCGTGAAAGAGCACAATGCCACGCCGCAGATTTTTCAGCCGCCCCATGACGAGGCGAAGCTGCTGCTCCGGTGACATGGGGTTCCAGTCGCTGGCCCACAGATCGGTGCTCCAGGCGACATTGCCGCGACGGGAGAGTTCGGCCAGCAGCGCCGGGGTATCCGCCAGTCCGGGAAACCGGAAGAACGGCGTAATTTTCCCACCCAAAGCCTGCTGAATGGCATCCTCGCCCTCCGCAATCTCCCGAACTCCATTGTCGAAAGAGCGTTGGGCCATCGTCCAGGGATGATTCATAGTGTGGTTGGCAATGCTATGCCCTTCCTGCGCGATGCGGCGCACCATCTGCGGATTGGCTCTGGCATTTCTGCCGATCATGTAGAAGGTTGCCTTTGCCTGCTCTTTTGCAAGGGCATCGAGTATCGGACCAGTGGTTGCCGGAAGCGGTCCGTCATCGAATGTGAGGATGACCTCAGCCTCTCCCAGCGGCAGGGTCGCGGTGTAACTCTTGATGCCCAGAAGCGGAGTGGTGCTTGCTGAAACCTTGAGAATGCGCGCGGTACCAAGTGGAGAAGACGCTTCTGCCGTTGTCTTCAGGCTGCTCAGAAAGGTCGCTGCCACGCCAAGACCGAGGCCTCTGCGGTTGGGGCTGAAATTTGTTGTTTTCATCGTCATCAATTGCAGCTTATCGTATTTCATCGAGAGGGGATTGTTCAATGCAATCGCGCCGCTCTTTTCCCGTACAATTTATTGAACACTGATAGAACCGTGTCCCATGGCAGAAACGCTCGATATCCATGACTTACCAGCGCCATCCGAGCTCCCGTTTCGGGATGAGGAGGGGGATGTCAATCCCGTATTCGTCGCCTGTGTTTCCGAATCAATCGCGCGATCTGACTCCCGTGCACTGAGCGAACTTGCCAGCGATCTGCACGAAGCCGATCTCGGTGCCCTGATCGAGCATCTGGAACATGATGACCGGCTCAGATTCATTGCCCTCATGGGCAGCGATTTCGATTATGCGGCGCTGACAGAAATGGATGATGCGGTTCGCGAGGACATTCTCGATGAATTGCCCAATGAGGCGATTGCCGAGGGTGTTCGTGACCTCGAATCCGATGACGCCATTTATATTCTCGAAGATCTGGCGGAGGAAGATCAGGAAGAGGTGCTTGCCAAACTCTCGGATGCTGACCGGTTATCACTCGGGAAAAGCCTTGATTATCCAGATGGTTCCGCGGGCCGGCGCATGCAAACCGAGTTCATTGCTGTGCCGCCGTTCTGGACTGTTGGCCGGACCATCGATTTCATGCGGGACGATGATGATCTGCCTGAACGGTTCTATGATCTCTATGTGGTGGATCCGGCTCACAGGCTTGCGGGGCGGGTCGATCTGGATCGTTTGCTGCGCACTAAGCGTCCCGTGCTTATCGAAGAGATCATGGAAGAGGCTGAGCACAGGGCGCAGGCTGCGGACGACCAGGAAGAACCGGCACGGCTTTTTCGCACCTATAATCTCGTTTCCATCCCCGTGCTCGATGATGCGGAGCGGCTTGTCGGCGTACTGACCTTCGATGACATAGTTGATCTGCTTGATGAAGAGGCGGATGCTGAAATCAAGGCGCTGGGGGGCGTCAAGGCGGCGGAAGAAATTTCTGACACTGTCTGGACGATCATGCGCAGCCGTTTCACCTGGCTGTTGGTCAATTTGCTGACGGCCATTCTCGCCTCAGGCGTGATAGCGCTTTTTGAAGCGTCACTGAAGAGCATGGTAGCACTGGCGGTGCTGATGCCGATCGTTGCATCCATGGGTGGAAACGCCGGTACACAATCCATGACAGTTGCCGTGCGGGCACTTGCGACCCGCGAGATTGACCGGGCCAATGCGATGCGGGTTGTTCGACGCGAGCTGACCGTCGGGATACTCAACGGTCTGGCCTTTGCCGTGATCATGGCGGTGGTCGCTGTTGCCTGGTATGGGCCGGCGCAGATCGGCATCGTTATTGGTCTGGCCATTATCATAACGCTGACAGCTGCGGCATTAGGCGGCGTTCTCATTCCAATGGCACTGGAAAAAGCCGGGATCGATCCGGCGGTGGCGTCAGGGCCACTGGTGACGACAATCACCGATGTCGTCGGTTTCTTCGCGTTTCTGGGGATCGCAACCCTCTGGCTGGGAGCCAGATGAAAAATGCTGGATGAGGTTAGAGCATGTCGCGAATAAGGTGTATCCGGTTCTTCGAAGACGACATGCACCAAATATAAGGTGTAGATCAATTCCTTCGAATTTTGATTAATCAATCAAAATGCGACGTGCTCTATTGTCTCATTCAGCATGCAAATGTCTATCAACCAGCCAGATTTGTCATTTCGCGTGGGCCAGTTCCGGTACCGGCACCAGCGCCGCCACCAGGACGACCGCCGCGCACTGGAAACTTGGGCTTGGGCTTGGGCATCGGCAGCACGCCTTCACGCTGAAGCTGCTTGCGCGCAGCCTTGCGGGTGCGGCGGATGGCTTCCGCCTTCTCGCGGTTCTTCTTTTCGGATGGCTTCTCGTAGGATTTCCGCTGACGCAACTCACGGAAGATGCCTTCGCGCTGCATCTTCTTCTTCAGGACACGCATGGCCTGTTCAATATTGTTGTCACGGACGAGAACCTGCATGGGTGGCTTCCTTCGAAATTCTGGTTTTAACGCGTGTTGTTGATGATGATCGTGATCAGGTTGGTTCAACCGGCACTTTGATGCGCCAGAGCTGGAATCCGGTGTCGGTCACACCTTTTTCTGCAAGTCCGCGGTTCAGGCCGTGAGGCAAGGCGCGTGTCGGCAAAACGGTTCCTGTGAATGTCCAGGGAGCGAACTTGCCGGGCAAGGCCTCGCCCTTTTGCGTCGCCGCAAAAGCATTGATTTCTGGGTTTTTCTGCGACCGGAAAATATGCAGGGTCATGGCGTTGCCAGCCGCTGCATTGGGCGGGCGCCGTGTGAAATGACCGATCATCTGCGCCTCGCAGGTGGGCGCTGCCCACGCACTGGCGGTGGCCCGGTATTATCGCCCTTGTGGCGATAGATCAGGCGTCCCTTTTCGAGATCATAGGGGGTCATTTCGACCATCACCCGGTCTCCGATAAGTGTTTTAATGCGGTTTTTTTTCATGCGGCCGGCCGTGTAGGCGACGATCTCATGACCATTATCAAGCTCGATGCGGTATCGCGCGTCCGGAAGGACTTCGTTCACACGGCCCTCAAAGGTCAGTACATCTTCTTTCGCCATAATTACCCTATCTTAAAGCGCAGGACCCCGCCGGGCAGCGTCATGAATGACGCATGCCAAACGGGGCATTTGAGGCTGATCTGGAATGGATGGCGGCGTTCCGATGACGCCAGTACATTCGTGGTCGGCAAGAGGCCGCGCCATCCGTTCTTGAGTGATCAGGCCTGAACCTTGAGCTGGTCGGCAGAGGACTTACCACTGCGACGATCAGCAACGATTTCATATGAAATCTTCTGACCTTCGTTGAGGCCGTAGAGGCCAGCACGCTCAACAGCGCTGATATGAACGAACACGTCCTGTCCGCCATCGTCAGGCTGAATGAAGCCGAAGCCCTTTTGTGAATTGAACCATTTAACAGTACCAGTAGCCATAGTCGTATCCTTTAACAGTTTAAAAACAGAACGCGAGGTGGCGCGCTTAGCGCACAAACGTCCATCGATGTTCTGGATGGGAGGTCTTACGCCCGGCGCAAGTCTTTTTGAAAAAAGCGCTTAAGGCAAAGTCGTTCGACCGAAACTCGATCTGAACCCCATATTCCATTTTGTCCCACATCGCAAGATAATCATGCATGTGGGGCAAAAAATGCTTCATTCTCACGATTGACGTGACTGGGACGAGCGCCCCCCAGAAGAATCAGATCGATTGCCGCCTTTTCTTCTCCAGTGGTTAGCCGTTGCGTCAGAGCGTCCGGCACCATCAGAACGTGCGCCATGCGGGCGCGGGGCATTCTGGCGCGGCTGGCTGTTCGATCTTGCTTCACCATTGCGCTGTTCGCCCTGGTGATTCTCTGTTGTCCGCACTCCCTGCTGTCTTGGTTCCTGTTGTCTGGTTTCAGCTTGCGGGAATTCTCGGGGCATCTGGAAATGCTGGCGTTGACCGGATTCGCCACCGGAACTGTTTCTGCTGTCGCGTCCGCGTGGCTGCTGGCTGCGGGATGGCTGGCTTGCTCCGCCTTGCGGGCGTGCTTGCTGACGACCACGTTGCGGGCGGCGTACTTCTTTTGCTGTCAATTCGGATTCCGGCACAACGATATCGCCGCGTGTTTCGGCAGGGATCGTCTGCTTGATCAGCCGTTCGATATCCCTGAGCAATCCGCGTTCTTCGGAATCCACCAGTGAAATTGCCTGTCCTTCCGCACCCGCACGGGCCGTGCGTCCAATGCGGTGCACATAGGCTTCCGCCACTTCTGGCAATTCGAAATTAACGACGTGGCTGACACCGGATACATCGATGCCACGTGCCGCAATATCTGTCGCCACCATGACGCGGATCTTGCTGTTCTTGAACCAGTCAAGCGCACGTTCGCGCTGGCTCTGGCTCTTGTTGCCATGGATGGCGGCGGCAGCAATGCCGTTTTTCTCCAGATGCTCGGCCACCTTGTCCGCGCCACGCTTGGTGCGGGTGAAGACCAGTGTGCGCTCCATATCAGGGTCTGCCAGCATTGCTGTCAGGAAATGGCGCTTGGCCTGTGCTGGTACATGGATCACCTTCTGGGAAACCCGGTCAGCTGTCTTGGCGACAGGCGTTACGGCTACACGTACCGGATCTTTCAGAAGCTCTCCTGCAAGTTTGCCGATTTCATCGGGCATGGTGGCGGAGAAAAACAGGTTCTGCCGTCTGGTAACGAGACGGGCGACAATCTTGCGGATCGGCTTGAGGAAGCCAAGATCCAGCATCTGGTCGGCTTCATCGAGCACGAAGATTTCTGTGCCGGAAATATCCGCCGTCTTCTGATCCATATGGTCAATCAGGCGGCCTGGTGTTGCGACAAGAATATCGAGGCCACGGGCGAGAGCCTGAATTTGTGGGCGATAACCGACGCCACCGAAAATCACGGCTACCGAGACGCCCATATGGCGTCCGTAGGATTTGAAGCTGTCGGCGATCTGCGTCGCGAGTTCGCGTGTGGGCGAAAGTACGAGAACGCGGCAACCCTTGCGGGGTGCCGGGCGCTTGTCAGCGGCCAGCCGATGCAGGATCGGAAGTGCAAAAGCGGCGGTCTTGCCGGTGCCGGTCTGGGCAATGCCAAGCAGATCCTTCGCCATCAGGACGGAGGGTATCGCCTGAGCCTGGATTGGAGTTGGTGTCACGTAGCCTTCGGTCTGAAGTG
>JANNRX010000046.1:0-9499 GCA_031401875.1 Hyphomicrobiales bacterium
CAAGTTGTCTTTTGAATCGACGAAGACCATAGCCATCACCCGTTCGGCGCTCGAAACGTTGCCATCGGTAATAGAGTTTTGAAAAAAATCCCATCTAACAGGAGTTAGCCTCAAGTATTGAACCTGAAGTGCATCACGTCGCCATCGGCCACCACATACTCTTTCCCCTCAAGGCGGAATTTTCCAGCCTCGCGCGCGCCAGCCTCGCCCTTGCAAGCGACATAATCCGCATAGGCAATCGTCTCGGAGCGGATGAAGCCTTTCTCGAAATCGGTATGGATGACGCCCGCCGCCGCTGGCGCCTTGGTACCTCTGGTTATGGTCCAGGCCCTGGCTTCCTTCGGCCCCACAGTGAAATAGGTCAGCAGACCCAGCAGCTCGTAACCTTCACGGATCACGCGGTTGAGGCCAGGCTCCACAAGGCCGACAGCATCGAGGAAATCATTCTGGTCTTCCAGTGCCATCACCGCGATTTCACTCTCGATCTTGGCGGAGACAACAACGGCCTTCGCGCCTTCTGTGCTGGCGCGTGCAAACACACGTTCGGAGAAACTGTTGCCCTTGTCGGCGGAGGCTTCTTCCACGTTGCAGACATAAAGCACCGGCTTCGAGGTGATGAGTTGCAGTGCCTGAAACGCAGCCTCTTCATCATGGGAGCGCTTCGCCATGCGGGCGGGCTTGCCTTCCCTCAGAAGCGGCAGGGCACGGTTGACAAGATCAAGCGTCTCTTTGGCTTCCTTGTCGCCGGTCTTGGCCTTCTTTTCGAGATTGATGATGCGCTTTTCGAGGCTATCGAGATCAGCAAGCATCAATTCCGTATCGATGGTATCGATGTCTGACAGCGGATCGATCTTGCCTTCAACGTGGGTGATATCGCCATCCTCGAAGCAGCGCACCACATGGGCAATGGCGTCGCATTCGCGAATATTGCCGAGGAACTGGTTGCCAAGACCTTCGCCTCTGGAGGCCCCGCGAACGAGGCCTGCGATATCAACGAAGGTCAGCCGTGTCGGAATGATCTGTTGTGAACCCGCAATGGCCGAGAGCGAATCCAGTCGGACATCCGGAACCGCCACATCGCCGACATTGGGCTCGATGGTGCAGAACGGATAATTCGCCGCTTGCGCGGCGGCTGTCTGCGTCAACGCATTGAAAAGGGTCGATTTGCCGACATTGGGCAGACCGACGATACCGCATTTGAAACCCATGATTGTCTTTGAACCTTGCAAGGCGGCTGTCAGACCGCAGAAATAGGAAAATTGCTTGCGGTTTTCCTAAACGGCAATGGCTTATCCGACCACTGAATTCTTCATGGCATGATTTTTCATGGCATGCAGAACATCGGCCCGTTCTGGCAGGGGCTCAACGGCTCCAAAGCCGGTTGTCGAGAGTGCTGCGGCCGCGGCTGCGAAGGCTCCGGCCTGAAATGGATCGCCGGTATTCAGCCATTCCGTCAGAAAATTGCCGCCGAAGCAATCCCCCGCGCCGGTTGCATCCACGGCCTTGACCGTGAGCGAGGACACAATGCGGCGTTCATCCGGCGTGGCGATGAGCGCACCATCCTTGCCAAGCGTCATTGCGACAATGCGACAGCCTCGCCTGAGATAATGATCGGCGATGGCATCGGGCGCCTCAAGGCCCGTGAGCTGGCGTGCATCATCAAGGCCGGGGCGCATGATATCGATCATGCCCGCAGTTTCCTCGATGATGGCGCGGGCTCTCGCCAATGGCCAGAGCCTGAGGCGCAGGTTCGGATCATAGGAAATGCTTGTGCCTGCTTGCCGCGCTGTTTCTATCGCGGCAAAAACCATGTCGCAGGCATTGGCCGAAATCGCCTGGCTGATGCCCGAGACGTGCAATGCACGGGCATTCTGGATCATGGTGTGATCAAGATCATTGACTGTCATGCGCGAGGCGGCCGAACCCGCACGCAGATAGGAAAAATCATGACCATTCTTGCCATGGGTGACAAAATAGACGCCGGTATGGGCTTCGCGGTTGATTCTGACGCCTGATGTGTCGACCCCTTCCCGCTTCCACAGCGCCATGAAGGAATGCCCGAAGGTGTCGTCGCCCACAGCCGTCAGATAGGCCGTCTTCGCGCCCGCCCTTGCCGCCGCAATCACGGCATTCGAGGTGTCGCCCCCGTGACCAAAGAGATAATGCAGATCATCCTTGCTGATCTGGTTGAACTCACCCATCGGTTCGCCGATGCTGACGATATCGAAGCGCTTGCGATTGATCATGAGGAGCTTGCTATCCGTTTGTAATGCATCATGCCGAAAGCCGTATGGCCGTATGCCTTTTTCAGGACATTGAGCTTTTCTTCAAATCGCGCAAGTTTCTTCAAATGGCTCAACAGGGAGCTATCCACAACCTGATGGGGCGCATACACTCCAATCCCCTGTAATCTTCTGTTCAATATGGATCTGCTGATGCCTGTATTCGATCCCAAGACCCGTCAAGGTCGTCCGACATTCACTGACCAGGAGGTGTTTGACTTCCATTCGCGTGGCAAACCCGGCAAGCTGGAGATCGTACCGACCAAGCCGCTGGCAACACAGCGCGATCTCTCGCTCGCCTATTCGCCGGGCGTGGCCGTGCCTGTGCTCGCGATCGCAAAGAACCCAGCCCTCAGTTTTGAATACACCACACGCGGGAATATGGTGGCTGTGATCACGAATGGCACCGCGATCCTTGGCCTTGGAAATCTGGGGGCGCTTGCCTCAAAACCCGTGATGGAGGGTAAATGCGTGCTCTTCAAGCGCTTTGCCGATGTGGATTCCATCGACCTCGAAATTGATACGGAGGATACGGAAGCCTTTATCAATGCCGTGCGGTATCTTGGTCCCTCCTTCGGCGGCATCAACCTTGAGGATATAAAGGCTCCGGAATGTTTCATCATCGAACAGCGCCTGCAGGAGCTGATGGATATTCCGGTATTCCATGATGATCAGCACGGCACCGCGATCATCGCCGCCGCCGGCATGCTGAACGCCCTGCTTTTGACCGGACGAGACATCAAGACAACAAAACTGGTGGTCAATGGTGCCGGCGCCGCTGGTATCGCCTGTCTTGATCTTGTGAAGGCCATCGGCTTTGCGCCGCAGAATGTTCTGCTGTGCGATACCAAGGGCGTGATCTATCAGGGCCGTTCAGAGGGCATGAACCAGTGGAAATCCGCCCATGCCGCCAAGACCAAGGCCCGCAGCCTTGCGGATGCCATGGTGGATGCGGATATTTTCTTCGGTCTCTCGGCCAAGGGCGCGCTCACCAAAGAGATGGTGAAGACGATGAAGCCAAACCCGATCATCTTCGCCATGGCCAATCCTGATCCTGAAATTACGCCCGAGGATGCCCTTTCCGTGCGGGATGATGTGATCATTGCGACTGGGCGCTCGGATTATCCCAATCAGGTCAACAATGTCCTGGGCTTTCCCTTTATTTTCCGTGGTGCGCTGGACGTCGGCGCGACAAGCATCAATATGGAAATGAAAATTGCCGCGACCTATGCCATTGCCGAACTGGCCCGCGAGGATGTTCCCGATGAAGTGGCGGCAGCCTATAGCGGTGCGCGGCCGAAATTCGGCAGGGAATACATCATTCCTGCGCCCTTCGATCCCCGGCTGATGTCTGCCATTTCATCCGCTGTTGCCAAGGCGGCCATGGATACGGGCGTCGCCCTTCGCCCGCTTGCCAGTCTTGATGCTTACAAGCGCGCACTCACGGCACGCCGTGATCCGGTGATGAGCGTGCTTGCCAGGGTCTACGAACAGGTGCAGCGGCGTCCCAAGCGCGTCGTCTTCGCCGAAGGCGAGGAGGAGGCCGTGATCCGCGCCGCCGTTGCATTCGCCAATCAGGGCCTGGGTACAGCCATCCTCGTGGGGCGTGAGGATCGTATCAAGGCATCAGCCCAGGCCGCAGGCGTCGAGATCAAGGATGGTATCGAGATTCACAATGCGCGGCTTTCCAAGCGCAATGCGGCCTATGCGCAATATCTCTATGAGCGGTTGCAGCGCAAAGGCTTCCTGGTGCGGGACTGCCAGCGCCTGATCAATCAGGACCGTAACCACTTCGGCGCAGCCATGGTGGCGACGGGCGATGCGGATGCTCTGGTCACCGGCCTGACACGCAACTATTCGGTGGCGCTCGAGGATGTAACGCGGGTTATCGACCAGAAGCCCGGCCACCGCATGATCGGCGTCAGCCTTGTTCTGGCGCGCGGTCGCACGATCATGGTGGCGGATACGGCGGTGCATGAAATGCCAACCGCCCAGGAGATCGCAGAGATCGCCATCGAGGCCGCTGGTGCTGCCAAGCGGCTGGGTTACACACCGCGTGTGGCGCTGCTGTCCTTCTCGACCTTCGGCTTCCCGGAGGCCGAGCGCTCCAAGCGGGTGCAGGAAGCAGTCGAGATTCTTGACGGCCAGAAGGTTGATTTCGAATATGACGGCGAGATGGGGGCCGATGTTGCACTCAATCCCGAAATCATGGCGCAATATCCGTTCTGCCGGCTCACGGGTCCAGCAAATGTCCTGGTCATGCCAGCCTTCCACTCCGCAGCCATTTCCACGAAGATGTTGCAGGAACTGGGTGGTTCAACGGTTATCGGCCCCTTGCTGATCGGCCTTGATAAACCGGTGCAGATTGTCTCCATGGGGGCGAAAGACACGGATATCCTCAATATGGCGGCCTTGGCTGCTATGGGTGTCGGTGGCTGAAATGGTAGCCTCAGCAGAAGAGGATACGTACGATTATGTGATCGTTGGCGCAGGTTCGGCCGGATGCGTTCTGGCCAACCGGCTTTCCGCCGATCCCTCCAAGACGGTCGCTGTGCTGGAAGCGGGCGGCAAGGACAACTGGATCTGGTTTCATGTTCCGGTCGGTTATCTCTTCGCCATCGGCAACCCGCGCGCGGACTGGATGTTCAGGACGGAACCGGAACCGGGCCTTAACAATCGCAGCCTGAATTATCCGCGTGGCAAGGTCATTGGTGGTTCTTCGGCCATCAATGCCATGATTTACATGCGCGGTCAGGCCGAAGATTACGACGGCTGGCGGAAGCTTGGCCTTGAGGGCTGGGGCTGGGATGATGTGCGGCCCTATTTTCTGCGTCAGGAAGATCATTTTGCCGGTGCATCGCCTTTTCATGGCGAGGGCGGCGAATGGCGCATCGAAAAGCCCCGCCTGCGTTGGGAAATTCTTGATGCCTTCATTGAGGCGGCGGCGAGCCGCGGCATTCCTGTCACGGATGATTTCAACACGGGCAGCAATGAAGGCGTAGGCTATTTCCAGGTCAACCAGAAGAATGGCCGCCGCTGGAGTGCGGCGCGGGGTTTTCTGAAACCTGTGCTGGAGCGCCCCAACCTCAAGCTGATAACAAAGGCGACGGTCAATCGCATCGTTTTTGAAGGCAAGCGGGCATCGGGCGTGAGCTATGATGGTCCGGGTGGCCGCAAGACCATCAAGGCACGACACGAGGTCATTCTTGCTGCCGGTGCGATTGGATCACCTCAGATCCTGCAACTTTCAGGTGTTGGTGCCGGTGCCTTGCTCAGGGAGATGAACATTCCGGTTCTGGCCGATGTGCCGGGCGTCGGTGCGAATTTGCAGGATCATCTGCAATTGCGCCCTATCTACAAGGTGCATGGCGTCAAGACGATGAATGTTGAATATCAGTCGTTTCTCAAACGCGGCAGGATGGTTCTGGACTACGCGCTTTTTCGCAAGGGACCGTTGACGATGGCACCCTCACAACTCGGCTGTTTCACACGCTCTTCAGCGGAGCATGAAACACCCAATGTGCAGTTCCACGTGCAGCCGCTGTCACTGGAAAAATTCGGCGACCCGCTGCATGCTTTTGGCGGTTTCACGGTGAGTGTCTGCAATCTGCGCCCCTCCAGCCGGGGTCATGTGCGCATCACCTCGCCTGATCCAGAGCAACCGCCTGCCATCGCACCACACTACCTCAGCACGGTCGAGGACAGGCGCGTGGCCGTGGATTCGATCCGGCTGGCGCGTCACATTGTTTCCGCAGAACCCCTGAAACACTATCGCCCGGAGGAGTATCTGCCAGGTGCTGATCTTGCATCAGACATGGAGCTTGAAAAAGCGGCGGGCGATATCGGCACCACGATCTTCCATCCCGTCGGCACCTGCAAGATGGGAATGCCGGAAGACCGCATGGCGGTGGTCGATGAACGGCTGCGCGTGCGCGGCGTGGCGGGCCTCAGGGTTGTTGACGCCTCTGTCATGCCGCGCATTACATCGGGCAATACCAACTCTCCGACGATGATGATCGCCGAGAAGGCGGCGGAGATGATCCTGCAAGACGTGAAGGTGTGAGTGGTGCAGCCTCCGGATGACAAGCGTCAATCCGAAAGGGCGTTTGCAATCCGTCGCGGAACATTGCGATTGCTGGCTGCACGTGATTGTTTCGCATTGCCCGAGGTGACACTGGTATCTGGCCGCCGGGCGGATCTTCTTGGCGTCTCGCGCGCGGGCGAAATCCTGATCATCGAAATCAAGTCATCACGCGAGGATTTCAGGGTGGACAGGAAGTGGCCGGAATACCGCGCGTTCTGCGACCGATTGTTTTTTGCCACCGCGCCGGATGTGGACGAAGCCCTTTTCCCACTGGATGCAGGCCTGATCATCGCAGATGCTTTCGGCGGTGCGGTGCTGCGTGAAGCGCCGGTCCACCCCCTTGCAGCAGCCACCCGCAAAGCCTTGCTGACACGTGTTTCCCGTCTGGGTGCGGCAAGGCTGACGGCGCTTTCGTTTCCCGAAGCGGTTATTCCACTGAATTTGTGACGGAGAGCCTCACATTGAGGTCCTGCCTCAGATTCACCGTGAAGCTTGGGGCCCTCAACGCGGAAGAACGGTTGATCCCATCAGGAATGCATCGACAGTTGCTGCTGCCTGACGCCCCTCGCGGATCGCCCACACCACAAGACTCTGGCCACGGCGCATATCCCCCGCCACGAAAACCTTGTCCATGGAGGTACGGTAATCCCTGTCCGTTGCCTTGACGTTGCCGCGCGTATCGGTGCTGAGCCCAAGCTCCTGCACCATGCCCTCATGCACGGGCTGCACGAAGCCCATGGCCAGCAGCACAAGATCGGCCTTGAGTACAAACTCCGAACCAGCGACCGGCTGCATCTTCGCGTCGACCTTGATGCAATGCAACGCCTCCACCTTACCCTTGCCGGAAAGCTTCTGGCTGAGCACGGCAAAAGCCCTTTCCGCACCTTCCTCATGGCTGGAAGACGTGCGCAGTTTCAGCGGCCAGTTCGGCCAGCTCAAGGCCTTGTTCTCAAGCCCTGGTGGCTCCGGCATGATTTCAAGCTGTGTCACGGAAAGGGCGCCCTGGCGTACGGAGGTGCCAATGCAATCGGAGCCGGTATCGCCGCCACCGACCACGACAACATGCTTGCCTGTCGCGAGAATCGGCTCAACCGTCACGCCTTCATTGCTGACCCTGCGGTTCTGTTGCGGCAGAAAATCCATGGCGAAATGCACGCCCGCGAGATCACGACCGGGGATCGGCAGATCACGTGGTTTTTCCGCGCCTCCCGTCAGGATCATCGCGTCGTGGCTGTTTGCCAGTTCCTTTGCCGAAACCGTGACGCCGACATTCACGCCATAGTGGAAGCTCACGCCCTCCGCCTCCATCTGCTCGATGCGGCGGTCAACGTGTTTCTTCTCCATCTTGAAATCGGGGATGCCGTAGCGCAGAAGCCCGCCGGCGCGAATGGCTTTCTCATAGACATGCACATCGTGCCCGACGCGGGCAAGTTGCTGCGCTGCCGCGAGCCCTGCGGGGCCGGAACCAATGATGGCGATCTTCTTACCCGTTTTATGGGTGGAGATTTCCGGCTTTACCCAGCCCATCTCCCAGCCTTTGTCGATGATGGCGCATTCAATGGACTTGATGGTGACGGGTGTATTCTCGATGTTGAGCGTGCAGGCCGCTTCGCACGGTGCGGGGCAGACGCGACCCGTGAATTCCGGGAAGTTGTTGGTGGAATGAAGGTTGCGCAAAGCCTCCTCCCAATCACCCTGATACACAAGGTCGTTCCAGTCAGGGATCTGATTGTTGACCGGGCAGCCGGTATGGCAAAACGGAATGCCGCAATCCATGCAGCGCGACGCCTGATCCCGCACAGTTTCCGAGGAAAGCGGCAGCACAAATTCCCTGTAATGCCGGATACGATCCGATGCAGGCGCGTATTTGCGATCCTGCCGGTCGATTTCGAGAAAGCCTGTGACCTTACCCATATGACGCCACTCCGTGTTGGTGTTTCGGCTGCCGCATTCAGCGCAGCCAGTTCTCGATCTTCAATCCCGGCACACGGGAGAATTCCTTGACGTTGTCGGTGACAAGAATGCTGTCCGTTGCCAAAGCATGGGCGGCGATGAGCATGTCGTTGCCGCTGATAAGCATGCCGGCCCGCTCCAACGTCGAACGAATACGTCCATACTCACGATCAGAAGGCAGATTCAGCGGATCGATGCGTACGCGGCGCAGGAGTTGCTCTACAAGGTCCGAAAGGCGTGGCGAATTTTTCCGCATGACACCGTATCGAATTTCGCCCGCTGCGACGATGCTGGTGCAGACGTTACGAGAACCAGCTCGTTCGACTCTCTGCGACACCGGACCATCGGGGAAATCCACAAGAGCTGACAATATGTTCGTATCCAGCATATAGGCCATGTCAGATTTTCACATCGTCGATCGGCAGATCCTCAATCGTCCCAATTTTTTCATCTATCGGTTTGAGCGTTTTCAGCCATTCGATGAGATCGCTTGGTTCGTTCTCTTCTATTATCAAACGCTTTCCTACTTTACGCACGAGCACGTCCTTGCCAGGAAATTCAAATTCCTTCGGTATCCGCAGCGCTTGGCTACGACCGTTGCGAAACAAACTGATCTTTCGAGCAAGCATGGCATGATCTCCCTCTGGCATATGCCGTAGCATAGGCCAATTTTTCCGCGAACTCAAATCACTCCGCTGCCCAGCGTTGCTGCGCTTCTTCCATCTCCTTCAGCGCCCGGCGGTATTCCACCGGCATCACCTTGACAAATTTGCCCCGGTAATCGGCCCAGTTGTCGAGAATATGCCTGGCGCGCGAAGAGCCGGTGTATTTGAGGTGGTTCTTGATGAGGCTGATCAACCTGTCCTCATCATGACTCGCCATATTCGACATGATGTCGATACGGCCCTTTGATTCCATGTCGCCGCCATGATGATAAAGGCGCTGGGAAAGGTCTTCCTCCTCCTCAACCGGCTCGAGATCCACCATCGAGAGATTGCAGCGGCTGCGGAACGTGCCGTCCTCATCCAGAACATAGGCGATGCCGCCGGACATGCCGGCCGCGAAGTTGCGCCCGGTCTGGCCGATCACGACCACGACACCGCCGGTCATGTATTCGCAGCCATGGTCCCCAGTGCCTTCGACAACAGCGATGGCACCGGAGTTGCGGACAGCGAAACGC
>JANNRX010000047.1:0-4607 GCA_031401875.1 Hyphomicrobiales bacterium
GGTTTTCAGGCCAAAGCTGTCGATCATCTCACGCAATGGGTCCGGTCCCAGATTGCTGTAGCCGTAGATTTCGGCAACGCCGGCTTCATACAGCGCCTCGGATTTGTCAAAGCGGCGGGTGACGATCTTCCCACCCAGCCGGTTGCTGGCCTCGAAAATGGTGACACTTGCTTCATGCTCAAGCTTGTTGTCGACATGCCATGAGGTCATCAGACCGCCGGGGCCGCCGCCGACGATGGCGATAGTGATCATTGGAATATGCTCCCAGGAGAAATGATCATCGAGTGATTGTGGCTTTACCGCAATCTCAACGATGTGAAGATTGAATGAAAGGTAAGTTTAGAAGTTCGAAAAGTCCTTGCCTGCCCTGCCAGAGAATGGCGCGCATTGCATCTTTTTTTCGGCAGCATGGTGTATCGCAAACCGAAGATGAACCAGACCCTGCGGCGAGATGAATTTTACGTCACATGAGAGGATGATCTCAGGACCCCAGCTTCGTGCTACGCAAAACGGGTTCCGGTGTTCTTGCCTCTGCGCTATTCGAGGCGCGTTTCAGACCAGCAAGTTCACGCTTCAAGGCAGTGGTACCTGCTCGGGCCTCAGCAAGATCAGCTTGCAGCTTCTGGCGTTCCGCCCGTAGTTTTTCGACGGATTTTGACAGGTCGGATGCTGTCTGCCGGGCTTCTTCGCGCAGCCGAAGCAGCGCTTGATCGCGTTCTTGCATCTGGCTTTCAAGGGTGGCTGTCTTGCGAACAATCTGTTTCGATGCGGCTTCAAGATCCTTGTTTGCCTTGGCGAAAGACAGGGTCTTGTCCTGAAGGGCGTCGATCCTTGCATCCCGCTCGGCAATCGCGGCCGCGCGGCGCTCCGCGATTTCCTCTGCGGCCTCAAGCTTGCGAGTCAGGATGGCGCGGTCTCTTTCCGCTTCACGCAGACTGCGCTCTGTGGCGCGGGCTTCATCGGTTCTGGTCTTGAGCGCGTTGCGGGTGTTCCTGGCAAGGCGATCAATTTCCTCGATTCGCATCAACTGCGCTTCCATGTTGGTCTTGTGCGCCGATATTTCGAGGCTGCGCTGGTCGGCAAGGTCTGTCGTGGAAGTGTGATTCTGGCTGAGCTGCCTGTGCGCTTCGGCAAGCGTTGCAAGCTCAGTTTCGCGCGTGAGCAGGGAGTGCCTGACGGCAGAGCGATCCATCTCGGTTTCAGACAGGCTGGTTTCCAGTCCGGCGACTTTGACCTCAAGTGTTGCGATGTCCTTGCTTCGGTCGGCCAGTTCATTTTCGAGAGTGACGACCATGATAGCCTTGCTGCCTTTTTCGCGCATATCACGCTGTTTGGCTGCCTTGATGGCTTCAATCTGCTGCTCAAGTTGCACACGCTCAACCGAGAACTTGGCCCTGAGCTGATCCCGCTCGGCTGCAATTTCCCTGGGCGAGAGAGGCATTGTTGCCTCGATTTCATGGCGCGCCAAACGATAGGCGCGATGCCAGAAGGCTGGCAATATTGCCAGCGACAGAAGGGCCGCCGCGAGGAACCCCAGAGCAAAATAGAGACTTTGTTCAATCAAAGGGGTCACCGGGACATCAGCCAAACAGTCTTTGCCATGCCTTGAGGATTGTGGCCAGCGCGACTTCTGATTCTGTCAGAAAGGATTCCGGATTCTGTCAGAATGGATTCCACGTCGCGGTCTGGGTGAATTTCAGATAGCCCAGATTAACACCAAGACGCGCACCAAGTCCGGTACGAATAGGCACCAGTGTCACCCCGTCGCCTGCCGTAAGTGCGGTCAGGCCGAAGCCTGCCACGAGATACGCCGAGCCATCGACACCTCCGAAGCGCTGGTAAATGCTGTCCATAGTGGACAGATTATAGACCAGGATCATGGTTCTGGCGCCTTCGCCACCATAGTCAAAGCCGATGGAGGGGCCTTGCCAGAAAACCTTCCGCTCACCGGCATTGCGGGTGAACAATGTGCCCTCGCCATAGCGCAGGCCAGCAATGAAGGCTCCGGAACCTTCCTGTCCCAGAATATAGCCATTGGGTTCACCAAAGCGGCGCGTCGCTTCCTCGATGGTGAGGGCGAGACCACGCGACAGGCTGCCAAAGAAACTATGCCCATTCTGCAGCAATTCCGAGCCGGAGAATGTGTCAGGCCGTTCAGGCGCAACAGGTTGCTGGCGTTGGGCCATGGCAGGGCTTGCGCAAAGCGCTGCCAGCACTGTCAATCCAGTAATGAGCGAAAGCAGTTTTCGCATGTACAAACTCCAATTGGCGCCCCGGCGCGAGGACAGGCCTCCCTGTTGTTTGACAGAAAAGCTTAAATATTTACCAAACTTCTCAACCGTTCCCTCACGTTGACGTCGTAACGTGCGCTGTGCGGAGTATGGGTATGGCAAATCAGTTCATGAAGGCTGGAAACGGCATTTTCACGGCATGTCTGATGGTGGGTATCGTTTTTTCCACAGCATCCGCCAATCCGCTGCTATCTGAGGTTGAACAGCATGTTATTGCCGATCCGCAATCCGGGTTGGCCTTGTTTGGTTTTGACCCTGTGACTTATCATGTCGAGCATGCCGCGAGGCTTGGCCTCAAGGGTCATGAGTTATATCACAAGAATCTTCTCTGGCGGTTTCGCTCTGCCGCTAATCTGGAAGCGTTCAGGGCCGATCCATCAGCCTATATCCCGGCTTTTGGGGGCAACGATGGTTTCAGTGTCAGCCAGGGCATGATGGCATCCGGCGATCCCGAAACCTTTGTGATTGCCTCGGGCACCCTTGTTTTCTTCCGTAGCCCTGAAAACCGAGATCGCTTTGCCACTGACAGCGATGTTCGTCGCAAGGCCGAGGTCAGTTGGCCAGACGTTGTGCGTCAGCACGCCGCCCATTGATTCAATGCGGATTGGACAAGGGCTTTGCTTCGGCCAGCGATGAATGGCCCGTTGCGAAAGCCTTTCTCCACTTTTCCATAGATCAGGGGTTCGCCGTCTTCGCCCAGCATCGCGCCGCCTGACGCCAGAATGATCGCCTCGCCTGCGGCTGTGTCCCATTCCATCGAGCCGGTTCCCCTGGGATAGAGATCCGCCTCCCCATTTGCCACCGCCATGAATTTGACAGCCGCCCCCATCGTGCGATGCGAACAGCCGTGAAAATGCTGAACCAGTCGCAAACTGCGTTCATCGCTGTGTGAATGGCTTGTCACCAATGCGAGCTTTCCGGCGGGCTCTCGTCCCTTGAGTTTCAGAACACGCGCGCTGTCAGCATGGCATTGCAAGTGATCATCCAGCGTGAATGCGGTAGCGGTTCCCGCAGCCATGCAAAGTGTTCTGGCCGCAGGCGCCAGAATGACGCCGGCAACAGGCCGTTGTTTGACGATCAAGGCAACGCAGATTGCAAAATCCGGAGAGCCGGCAAGGAATTCCTTGGTGCCGTCCAGCGGGTCGATCAAGAAAAACGGAGCCCGTGCGGCGTCTTGGGGAAGGTCGATACTTGCTTCTTCGGAAACGGACGGGATGTCGGGATAGCGTTGTGTCAGCGCATTGCGTATGGCCCAATCGCTCGCGAGATCGGCCGCAGTCACGGGGCTTCCATCCGGTTTGATCGAGACGGAATGGCCAGAGGCGCTCAATAAGGCACGGCCACCTGCCGCAGCGGCTTCCAGAAGCCCTGCCGCAATCTCCTGGATGGATGGCATCTCTTGCTTTGTTCTTCTTTGTGCAACCATGTCTTGCAAAATGGACGAAGAGTGAGGGGATGACCAGCGGCTCTTTTCTTTGTCCGAAGTTTGACAGTGTATTACTGTGAATTCATCTGATTCGCGTTCAGCAGAGGCCACTCCCCATGACCGTACTCAATCTCGATTCCCTCGATCTCGCTGCTCTTTTATGTAGCCGGGTTTGCCATGATGTGATCAGCCCCGTCGGGGCTATCGTCAACGGGCTGGAAGTGCTGGCGGAGGAAAAAGACGCAGGGATGCGTGATTTCGCTCTTGAACTTATTAATAAGAGCGCGCGAACGGCATCCGCCCGCTTGCAATTTGCCCGTATTGCGTTTGGTGCCGCTGGCTCCGCCGGGTCTGCCATCGATACGGGTGATGCCGAGCAGGTGGCGAGAGGCTTCCTCAATGACGACAAGGTGCGGCTGAGCTGGTCAGGTCCCCGCCTTCTCATGCCAAAGAACCGGGTGAAACTCCTGCTCAACCTTCTGGTGATTGGGGCATCCTGCATTCCGCGCGGCGGATCGCTTGATTGTGTGCTTGAGGGCGATGGTGATACTCCCGTCTTCACCATCACGGCGCAAGGCAAGAATGCCCGCATCCCCCATGGTGTGGAGCTGTCTCTTGCCGGAACACCTGAAAACGGTGCGGTGGATGCCCATGGCATTCAGCCATTCTATACCGGCATGGTGGCGCGCGCTGCCGATATGTCCGTAGGAATGGTAATCAACGAGGACATCGTGAAGATATCGTCCCGTCGCCGGACCGAAAGCGTGGTCGACGCTGCCTAAGGGGTGTTACAGCGCTCATACTGCTCTCGCAGAACGCCAGGCTTCGAAATCGGTCTTGGACTGTGGATCAGTCGGAGGATAGAGCCCCAGGATTGAACGCCCCTCCAG
>JANNRX010000048.1:0-4084 GCA_031401875.1 Hyphomicrobiales bacterium
GCATTCCGGTCTGTGCTGCTGGTGCTGGTCAGTGCTTTTCTGAACAATTCTTTGGCTGAATCAATCAGTTTGACACCAGCTTCAAGCGTTTTAACCTGCTTATCGATGAAGTTAAGGCCAAGCTGCTGTGCTTCAACGAGGTTGCCCAAGTCACGAGCCTCATTGGTAAAGTTTTGGGCCGCAAAAAATGCACTGGCGTTGTCGATGGCCGAATTGACCTTCTTGCCAGTTGCAAGACGCTTATTCGAAACTTCCAGAGCCGCGTTGATGTCGGTCAGGGAGTTAAGTGAGTTACGTGAGCCGAATGAGAGAGAAACTGACATTGTGAAACTCCTGTTTCATGTGACGCCCCTTCTGGGGCACCGGACCGTTCTGGCCGGTTTGACGACCAGGAAACTGACAGGCCAAACGTAAACGGACGTTAGGAAACGTGGTTACGGCGCGGGTAGGCTTACCGGCGGACTAGGATTAACCATTAAAAAGGCGTTAAACGCGTGAAATTAAGGGTTTTAAAGGGATAAAAATCTCATGATTACAGAGGATTGATCTATTTCTGAAAGTGTTAGTGTTAATCAAATTTGCCAATCGGTTATCGTTGGTTGAGCCTGTTCCCGGACTGCCGATTGCCGATTTGCGATTGCCCCCTTATGTACAGACCCATGCAAGGCCGTTCCTTTCCGCTTTCCCCGTCGCGCACCTTTGTTGCTGATCTGTGCCATGCTGCCCTGAAGCTGCCACAGGGTGTGCTTGCGCGGCGTATCGACATCAGCGCTGCTATTGCCTTGCGTAAAGCCAGTTCGCAAAAACTGCCCTGGACCGCGATTTTTGTGAAAGCCTGGGGAGAGGTGGCGCAGGAGCTGCCGGAATTGCGCCGGACGTATGTGGCGCTGCCCTGGCCCCGGCTTTACGAGCATAAAACGTCTGTCGCCAGCATCATGGTGGAGCGCAGCATTGATGGCGAGGCGGTGCTGTTCCCGGCGCGAGTCAAATCCCCGGCGGAACGCAGCCTTGCGGAGGTCGCCGCTGACATCGAGCAGGCTGCAACGGCACCGATCACGTCTATCAGCCGTAACCGCATGATCTTGCAGGTGTCGCGGCTGCCGCTGCCCTTGCGGCGGTTCATCTGGTGGCTGGCTTTCAACCTGCCGCGTCAGCGCCAGCATTATGTCGGCACTTTCGGTGTCTCGGTGCTGGGGCATCTGGGGGCGGATATCCTGCATCCGGTATCGCCCGTCACCACCTTTGTCAGCTACGGCCCGATTGCGGCGGATGGTACGGTCTATGTCACCGTGGGCTTCGATCATCGCACGATGGACGGCGCCGTTGTGGCCCGCGCTCTCGCCCTGCTGGAGCAGAAGCTGAAAACGGTCGTCGCTTGAGCATCACCGCTGATTTCTCGCTGGCACTCAGAAGTCTTGCCAGCTATGCGGGCGGGCTGGTCAATCCCACGTTGCGGTTGGGCGTGACGGGCCTGTCGCGCTCGGGCAAGACGGTGTTCATCACGGCCCTTGTGCATGCGTTGATGGAAGGCGGCAGGCTGCCGATGTTTGAGGCCTTGGCGGAAGGGCGCATCCGCAAGGTCAGCCTTGCGGCACAGCCCGATGATGTCGTGCCGCGCTTTCCTTATGAGGATCATCTGGCGGCACTCACGGGCCAAGGTTCTGCGGGAAAAGAGCGCCATTGGCCACAATCAACGCGCCGTATCTCCGAGTTGCGGCTGGTCATCGAATACGAAAGCAAAGCCGGGTGGCTGGCCGGTATCTCCACGCTTGCCGTCGATATCGTCGATTATCCCGGCGAGTGGCTGCTGGATTTGCCACTGCTCGACAAGAGTTACGCGCAATGGTCGCGCGAGACACTGACGCTGGCGCGGGTCGTACCGCGTGCACCATTGGCGAAAGACTATCTCGCGCTGGTTAATGCGGTCGACCCCGCGCAGCTGGCCGAGGAAACGACAGCGCGGCAATTGTCGGAAAGCTTCACGGCGTTCCTGCGTTCCTGTCGTGATGAGCATGTCTCACTCTCGTCACTGCCGCCGGGGCGGTTTTTGATGCCGGGCGATCTGGAGGGCTCGCCTGCGCTGACATTCGCGCCGCTGGCCACCCTTGCGGATGCGCCCGCTGCCGCTTCGCTTCAGGCCATGATGGAGCGACGCTATGAGGCCTACAAGACGCATATCGTACGGCCCTTCTTCCGCGATCATTTCGCGCGCCTTGACAGGCAGATCGTGCTGATCGATGCGCTCACGGCCCTGAATGCGGGGCCATCGGCGGTGGCGGATCTTGAGGCCGCTCTGGGCGATGTGCTGAAAGCTTTCCGTACCGGGCGCAATTCGCTGCTGGCGCAACTTTTCGCGCCGCGCATTGACCGGGTGCTGTTCGCGGCCACCAAAGCGGATCATCTGCACCACACCAACCATGACCGTTTGGAAGCCATCGTGCGGGCGCTGGCGGAGCGTGCCGCAAGCCGTGCCGAAGGGGCAGGGGCAAGCGTTGATGTGGCGGCGCTTGCGGCAGTGCGCGCCACGCGTGAGGTTTCCGCCAAACAGGGGCGCGTCATGGTTCCCTGTATTGCTGGCGTACCGCTCAAAGGCGAGACGTTGGGCACCGACATTTTCGACGGCATCGCAGAAGCAGCTCTTTTCCCGGGTGATCTGCCGGACGATGCAGCGATGGTTCTGGATGGCGAAAAGCCGCTCGCGCTGCGCTTCCTGCGTTTTCGGCCACCGGTCGCCGAGCGCCATGCCGACGGCAGGCTGAAGCCGTTGCCGCATATCCGGCTCGACCGTACGCTGGAATTTCTGCTGGGCGACAGGCTGAGGTGACAGTGATGAGCGACGCAGGAAAAGACAATCCGCGCAAAGACAATTCGCGCAAGCCCAGGGTTTTCCGGCTGGAACCGCAACCAGTCACGCAGGGGGACCCAAAGCCGCAGCGTTCCCCCACCCGCGCTGTCGTTGTTGCCGAGGAGCCGGATGCCTTTGCTCTGGATGTGGCCCTGGCGAACCGGCGCGAAGATATCCCTTTGAAGCCTGTCGAGAACCGCTTCTCGTTCTGGACAAAGCTGTTCTGGTCAGCCTTGGGCGGCTTGCTGTCGCTGGCGCTGGGTCTCTGGTTCTGGCGGTTGATTGATGATCTGGCGCGGCTCAACCCTGTTGCGGGGTGGATCGGCCTTGCTCTTCTGGGGCTTGCCGCACTGGCGCTGCTGGCGCTGCTGGTCCGCGAGACAAGGGGGCTCATGCGCCTCACAGCCGTCAGCGCCATTCGTGCCGATGCCGAGAAGGCCTTTGCGCAGGATGACGCTGTTGCCGCAAAAGAGGTGACGCGGCGGCTGATCGCTTTCCAGAGTGCTGATCCCGCGACCGCAAGTCAGCGCAGCATGATGAGCGGCCATTTGGATGATATCATCGATGGCAGAGACATGCTGAGGCTGGCGGATCGTATCCTGCTGCTGTCGCGTGATGAGCGTGCCAAAGACATCATCGCGAGTGCGGCCAAACGCGTCTCTGTCGTGACGGCCATCTCACCGCGTGCCATCGTCGATATCCTGTTTGTTCTGGCTCAATCCGTCATGCTGACACGCAGCATTGCCGCACTCTATGGAACACGGCCGGGAAGCCTTGGTTTCCTGCGGCTTGGGCGCCGCATTCTGGGCCATCTCGCCATCACAGGCGGCGTGGCGATCACGGACAGTGTGCTCTCTCAACTTGTCGGGCATGGGCTGGCGGCGCGGCTTTCCGCCAAGCTGGGGGAGGGCGTATTGAATGGTCTTCTGACCGCCCGTGTTGGCCTTGCGTGTATCGCAGCCTGCCGTCCGCTGCCTTTTCTCGCCTCCGAGGAACCCAGATTGCAGGATGTGGCTGGCGAAATCCTGAGCAATCCTTTTGGTCGCAAGGACTGACGGCGCACATCAACGACCCACATGGCCGACCTGTAAGATTACGACGCTCCTCATCCCTCCCCCTTGCGGGTAGAGTTGGGAGGGTGGCCCGAAGCGTCGCGCAGGGTCGGGAGGGGGTTGCGCTAACCTATCCGGAGAGGGCAGCGCGACCCCCTCCCGGCACTCCCGGATCAAGTCCGGGGTC
>JANNRX010000049.1:0-2304 GCA_031401875.1 Hyphomicrobiales bacterium
GCGGGCGCATCCACACCTTTGTTTCCACCTCGCCCATCCATCTCCAGCATCAGATGAAGAAGACCGAAGAAGAGGTGCTCGCAATCATCTCCACCACGGTCGCGCGTGCCCGCAATCTTGTGGAAGACGTTGAATGGTCAGCGATGGATGCCACGCGCACGCCGATCGATTATCTCTGCCGCACAGTGGAAATGGCGATCAGACAGGGCGCGACCACCATCAACCTGCCCGATACCGTGGGCTATGCGACGCCGGATGAATACCGTGCCATGTTCGAGGCGGTGCGCAATCGGGTGCCAAACGCCGACAAGGCCGTCTTCTCGGTGCATACCCACAACGACCTCGGATTGGCCGTCGCCAATGCCTTGGCGGGTCTTGCTGGCGGAGCGCGCCAGATCGAATGCACGATCAACGGCATCGGCGAACGGGCGGGCAATGCCGCGCTTGAGGAAATCGTGATGGCGATCCGGACTCGCAGCGATGTGTTGCCCTACACAACGAACATCGAGGCGACGATGCTGAACCGCGCCTCCAAGCTCGTCTCGGCAGCGGCATCCTTTCCGGTGCAATACAACAAGGCAATTGTGGGTAGGAACGCTTTTGCCCATGAAAGCGGCATCCATCAGGATGGCATGCTCAAGAACGCCAACACCTATGAAATCATGACGCCTGAATCGGTGGGCGTCACCAAGACCAGCCTCGTGATGGGCAAGCATTCCGGCCGCGCAGCCTTCAAGACCAAGGCGAAGGATCTGGGTTACGAACTCGGCGACAACGCTATCGAGGATGCTTTCACACGCTTCAAGGCACTCGCAGACCGCAAGAAACATGTTTACGATGAGGATATCGAGGCGCTGCTGGATGATGGCATCGCGACAGCGGCTGACCGCATGAAGGTTGTGGCGCTGATCGTGATTGCTGGCACCATGGGACCACAATCGGCAACGCTCACGCTTGATATGGACGGAACACAGCAGACCGTACAATCAAGCGGCAATGGCCCGGTGGATGCCACCTTTAACGCCATCCAGAAGCTCGTTCCGCATACGGCGATACTGGAACTCTATCAGGTCCATGCGGTAACCGAGGGCACGGATGCGCAGGCGGAAGTCTCCGTGCGTCTTGCAGCCGAGGGTCGTTCCGTCACAGGCAAATCATCGGACCCCGATACGCTGGTGGCATCAGCCAAGGCGTATCTTTCGGCGCTCAACAAGCTGACGGCGCGCGGGGCTCGGTTGCACTCGACAGCGGTGGGGTAAGTGGATGACAACTGTGACGAACGCTTGGGTAACCAGAGTTGCATTTTGCATTAATACAAAATACAATTCAGGACTGGCGTGCGTACATTTCTGATATTTTTCAGTGGGTTGAGGACCAACGGCAAGACAATTTGACAAGGAGCAACGATATGAATGCGATTGAAACCTATCTGTCGCCCTGGCAGGACCGTCTTCTGAGTGTGCTCAGGATCGTGGCAGGCCTGCTGCTTCTTCAGCATGGGCTGGTCAAGCTGTTCTCATTTCCGGGGCCCTTCACGCGGGCGGTTGTTACCGGCGAATTAATCTGGTTTGCTGCCATCATTGAGCTGATCGGCGGTCTCATGCTCATTGCCGGTTTCTACACCCGCTGGGCCGCTTTCATCTGCGCCGGGCTGATGGCATTCGCTTATTTCCTCGGCCACTCTGGCCGAAGCTTCTATCCCATACTCAACGGCGGTAATCTGGCGGTGTTGTATTGCTTCGTCTTCCTCTACATCGCAGCAGCAGGCCCCGGTCCCTGGAGTCTCGACGCCAACCGCAGCAAGTGATGATTTTCCTCCTCCTTCGGTGAGGGATAATAGCATCAGCGCGTTGGCATGATAAGCAATGTTGCCGAGAAGGCGTATCTCTCGGCGCTCAGCAAGCTGACGGCGTGCGGGGCTCGGCACTCGGAACCAACCCGGCCGGGGGCGGTTGAGGTGGTTGCGACGGAACAGTCGCAGCGAGTGGACGTCTCGGAACGGTTGGTTGCGCCGGCACCGCGGGGTTTTCGGGTGCGGGCAAGTTCATCCCGCGAACGCGCAGATTGTCAGCGTTTGTTCCCAGTTCATCGAGTTTCGTGCCGCGGGCCTGGTCCATTTGAATCAGATAGCGGCGGTTATCCTGAATGTGGAAGGGCCATAAAACTTCCGCAGCGAAGTCGAGCGGCGGATAAGCATACCACGGTGCGCGTACCTGGATCGGCTTGGTGACGGTTTCGTAGTTGGGATGCACAAGCGTAACGGTATATTTGCCGTAGTAATCGAACGGCGCATGAGCCGGAGCC
>JANNRX010000050.1:0-3354 GCA_031401875.1 Hyphomicrobiales bacterium
CGATTCAGTCATCGATCAGTTCTGGCAGAGAGACTCTGCGTTGGAAAGGCCGAGAATGCCCTTTGCCCAGTTGAGAGCATGGCATCACCGGAGTGCGTCCTTCGAGGCTCCATCGCTGCGCTTTGTCGCACCTCAGGATGAGGAGATTGGGCTTGGCATCGGCGAAAGCGCTGATGCAATACCCTATTATCCTCATCCTGAGGAGCCGCGAAAGCGGCGTCTCGAAGGACGCACAACCTTTACGCATGGCTTCCACTAGGAGAAGGTAAATCTCTCAGGCGCAAGCCACCAGTTGCGGTGCAGGAGTCCCCGTTGATTCCACATTCGGTTCGCGCCAGCTCTTCAGGCTCGCCCATGTCGAGCGGCTCAACCGGAAGCGGTCCACGGCCACGCGGCCTTTGCGGGCGGGCGCATCTGCCATATCTGAGCCAGTGAACTGGAACCCGGATTTTTCAATCACATGCCGGGAGGCTGGATTTATCACGCGCGCGGAGGCGGATAATTCCTTGATCTCGGTATAGGAAAAGATCGCATCGATCAGCGCATGGGCCGCTTCGGTGGCATAGCCGTGCCCCCAGAATGGCTTGCCCAGCCAGTAGCCCAGATCGGCACCCTGATCGGTTATGCGCGAGCCGATCAATCCCATGAAATGATCTGGCTTGTTGCGGGAGACCATGGCGAAGGAAAGCCTTGTGCCCAGCGCGTTGTCCTTGCGGGCATTGAAGATGAAACGCTCCGCCTCCCCATGCGGATAGGGATGGGGAACGGTGCCGGTCATGTCTGCCACGTCCTTGTCCCCCGCCAAACGCTCAATCGCCGCCGCGTCCTGCACACGCGGCCAGCGCAGCCAGAGCCGCTTGGTTTCGATGCGAAACACATCATCTCGGGTCAAATCGGGAAACATGGCCAACCTCCAAAGCCTGAAACGACAAAGGGAAACGTGGTGTCCCACATTCCCCCGGATGGTCGTTTTGGTCTGGAGCTTTTTGGGTTTTTCCTGTCCGTTTTCCCTTTCGGGATGCTGGACTTGCTCTGGAACCGCGCCGGGGTCTTTGTGAGACCGGCGGGGTTCCTTTGTCAAAAACCGCGCCGTTTATTCTGCTGCCGCTTGCATTGGTACGACAGTCACATACGCTCGTTTGCCTTTGCTCACGAAGGCGACATGCCCGGCAGTGAGTGCAAAAAGGGTGTGATCGACGCCGATTCCGACGTTGGAGCCAGGATGCCACTTGGTGCCGCGCTGGCGTACAAGGATATTGCCAGCAAGCACGGCTTCGCTGCCGAACTTCTTCACGCCCAGACGCTTGCTGTGCGAATCGCGACCGTTGCGGGATGAACCGCCAGCTTTTTTGTGAGCCATGATGCGCTCCTTAAATCCTGTTGTGCACCAGCCAAAATAGGCCAGTAACACTGTCCATATGATCTATGCCGTAAAAACGGCGGTTTGGAAACCCTAATCCTGGCCTGTATCGAAAGTGACAGGCGCAGGGCGTGGATTGGTTGTCCTAGAGGTCCTTGCCGGAAGCAAGTTCCTTCTGGTCAACCTTGGCGCGCGGTGGTTTGCCATCAAGCAATTCCTGCGCCTGCACAGGCCATTCCTCGCGGGTGATGCGACCCTTGAGGCTGAATTCCGCATCGAACTTGGCGATGTCGGCTTCGGTCCATGCTGCGATATCCGTGAGCGTCGTGTTGTGTGCGGCGCGCATCTTCTTTTCCATCGCAAGCGACAGTCCGTCGATGAGGGAGATATTATCCCCATTGACAGTGCCTTTGGTGGCTTTTGCGGCCTTGGGCGCTTTTCCAGCGGCAGGAGGCTTGTCAGCGACAGGAGCAGGAGCTGCTTTCACCGTGATATCGACCTTTTCACCATTGGTGAAAATATCGGTGATACGCACGATTGTCAGGTCCTGACGGTGGCCCTTCTTGCGCTTGGAATTCTGACGGCGGCGTTTGAAGAACGCAATCGTCTTGGGCCCACGGGCCTGCTCCACAACGGCACCGGCGACAGTTGCGCCTTTGACGGTTGGAGCGCCGACGACGGTCGTTTCACCGCCCAGCATGAGAACGGTTTCAAAGGCGACAGTATCGCCCGGCTCGGCGTGGAGTTTTTCCACGGTAATGACGTCATTGCGGGAAACTTTATACTGCTTCCCGCCCGTCTTGATCACTGCGAACATCGTGTTTCTCTCGTGTTCGGCCGTATCTCGAACATATCCCCGAGGGGCTATATCAGGACCGGCTTCTTGACAGAGTCCTCAGCTTCTTTTGAAAGCATCAGGGACTGGCGGATATAAATGGACAGCGCGGGAAATGGCTTTCGCCACCCGCGCCGAACGGTGCCTATGATTGAAAGGGCGGTGCAAGTCAAGGCAGACTCGTCCATTTTGCCTCAGATTATGACTTCTGGCACTTCCCGCAAAAGAAGGTTGATCGCCCTGATTGCACGATGCGCTGCACCATGCTGGAACAATGCTCATTCGTGCAAGGCTCATTCTCGCGCCCATAAACCTTGAAACGGTGCTGGAAATAGCCGAGCGAGCCGTCGGCATGGGCAAAATCTCTCAGCGTTGATCCTCCGGCCTCAATGGCTTCTTCGAGAACAAGCCGGATTTCCGCTGTCAGTTTTTCTGCTGCGGGTGAGGGTGTGCCATTGTTGCGAACAATGAAACCCGCTGCTCTGGTTGGTGCCAGCCCGGCGCGGAAAAGGGCCTCGCAGACATAAATGTTGCCAAGGCCCGCAATCAGCCGCTGATCAAGAAGGGCCGCTTTAAGCGGTGCGGTCTTGCCCGCAAAGAGCGATGCGAGCTTCTGCGGTGAGAGCGCATTGCCCAGAGGTTCGATGCCGATATCCCTGGTCAGCGGGTGGGTTGCAATGTCCGCGCGCGCGATCAACTGCATGAAGCCAAATCGGCGCACATCGTTATAAGTGATGCGTGCCCCGCCCTCCATTTCGAAAATCACATGGTCATGGGCGGGCAGGCGATTGATGGACCGGGTGAATTCGCCGGGTGCCAGCATCTGCTCACCCTGCTCGATAATGAACCGCCCTGTCATGCCAAGATGCATGACGAGCACGGTGCCATCATCCAGATCAGCCATCAGATATTTTGCCCGCCTGCCCATGGCGGTGATCATGCGCCCGGTCAGACGGCGCCCGAAATGCTCAGGAAAAGGAAAGCGCAGATCCTTGCGGTTGAGCGTTACAGTCAGGATGCGACGTCCTTCCATGGCAGGCTGCAAACCGCGCCGCACCGTTTCTACCTCGGGAAGTTCTGGCATCCTTGCTCCCGGATTAGGGTGTGTTGACAAACTGGACAGGTGCTCGACGCGAGGGATTTTGGTTCATGGCAAAGG
>JANNRX010000051.1:0-8227 GCA_031401875.1 Hyphomicrobiales bacterium
GCGAACAGCGCGTGCGTGCAACACCTGCAGAACGTGCAACACCTGCAGAACGTCCGACGACGATCAAGCGCGAGCCTCTGTTGCCGCGTCCGGCGCAACCAAGCCAGATCGAAAAACAAAGATCAGGACTGTTGCCGCAACCGGCACTGCCTCCGAAGGCCGAGACTCCCGGCGCAGGTACGAAAGCTGCACCACGCCGCATCGATATCGTTCCGCCAGCTGAACTGGATGCAACGCCGACAGCGCCGGTTACACGGTCAACCAGCCCGCCGATCAACAGCGTTCCTCCTGCTGGTCTGGAATAGATCTGCAATAAAAAAGGCGCCCCGAGAGGAGCGCCTTTTTCGCGGGTGTCGTGTTCACTGCGTTCTGAAGTGCGGTGCCATCAGGCAGCCGCAGAAACGTCGCCAATTGCCTTCTGCTTGCCGTTCCGGACCGCGACATTGATCGGGATAATGCGGGGTTTCTTGGCTTCAGGCACCTCGCGCACAAGCTCGATGTGCAGCAGTCCGTTTTCGAGGCGCGCGCCACTGACAGTCACGTAATCGGCAAGCTGGAACCGGCGTTCGAAACCGCGGGCTGCAATGCCCTGAAAAAGCAGTTCGTTCTTGGATTCTTCCGCTGTGTCCTTGTTGCCGCTGACTGTGAGCGCATTCTCAGCTGCTTCGATGCTGATATCCTGCTCGGAAAATCCAGCAACTGCAATCGAGATGCGATACGCGTTTTCGGCGGTCCGCTCGATATTATAAGGCGGATAGCTCGGCGCATGGGCCTCAACGCCGCTCGCCTGATCAAGCAGGGTGAAAAGGCGGTCAAAGCCGATTGTGGAACGGTGATAGGGTGTGAGATCAAAACTGCGCATGGGATGTCCTTCCTTGAAGCGACTTCGCTGTGAAGCGAATTTCCGTTGATGAAGCCCGAGTGAACCCGGTCCCGCACATGCGCTGACCCGGTGAACCCGAACACTGGCCGCAGCCATTAGGCCTGCGGTATACCCAAGATGGTGTATCGGTTTTGGCTTCGCAAGGGTCTTGGGACTTGAACATCAGATGAACCGTCTGATCCGCTCCGGTTCAGGGCATGCCGGTTATCAACCCACATGATCGCCCATCCGTTGTTCAACCCGTTGCATTGAAACCATGTTCCGCCGCACGCTCCTGATCACCGCAATCGGATTGCTTCCCGCCCTTGCCGGGCTGGCTTGCACCGGCCCCTTTGTTACCGATGCACGGGCCAGCGAAGCCATTGCTGCGCCAAAACCATTGCAACTGACGGCGGAGACGTTCGAAAGTGACCGCAGCACCATTACGCAATGGGTCGCACGGGAGGGCTTCACGCTGACCGGCAACATTCGCCGCCGGGGGCAGCTGGTCACGGTCTCGGCGGAGCGAAGAGGCGCGCCCTGGCGACTGGTGCTGGATGCCTCAACCGGTGAAATCATCGGACGAAAGCCGCTTGCACAGGTGGCAACCAGCTTTGAGTGAATGCCGCTTTCAGGCGGCAGATTGAACGCTGGCGCCAGATGCTTCTGTTGCGCTTGCCTCAAGGGCGGATTGCAGGGCATTTCTGACACTGCTCGCTGTCACCGGCTTTTCGACAAACCCGTTGGCTCCGGCCTTGAAAAACGCAGCCTTGTCAGCAGCACTCACCCTTCCCGTCACCGGGATAACAGGTGTTAAAGACCAGTTCTGTTTCGCCTTGCGAATGGCTTTGAGTGTTTCAAGCCCGGACAGGCCCGGCAACGTCTGATCCATCATGACAGCCGCGTAGGATTCGCAAGCCAGCATTGCCAGAGCGGCTTCACCACTTTCGGCCTGTACTGTCTGGAAACCGAAATGTTCGAGCATGACCTGCATGATCTGGCGGCTGGCTGCATTGTCATCGACCACAAGGATCCTGCGGTTTTCCTGCACATCAAAATTTTCAGATCCCTGACTGACAAGCATGTCACCGCCAGCGCAGGTTTTCAACCGGATCGAGAACCAGAAGCTTGCTCCCTTTCCAACTTTGCTCTCGCAGCCGACCTCACCGCCCATGGCCTTGGCAAGCCGGGCGACCATCGACAGCCCGAGGCCAGAGCCTGTAACGCCGTTATCAAGCCTGCTGAAGGGGCGAAACAGCAGCTTGCGTTCCATGTCGCTGAAGCCTGGGCCCGTATCCGTGACCACAAAGCGGAGGCCGAGAAATGAACCGCGCAGCCCAACTGGTTCTATGGTCAAGGTGACCTGACCTGCTTGCGTCATCTTGATCGCGTTATCGATGAGATTCTCGATCATCTGACGAATGCAGCGTGCGTCGCCAATCATATCAAGCGGTAGATTGTCTGCGCATCGCACCATGAACCACAGGCCCTTTGCGGCAGCACGCGCTTCCGAAGCGATAACAATGGTCTCGATGAATTCCGTGAGATTGAAGGGCGCTTCATTCCGCTTGAAAGAGCCATTGCTGATCGCGGTCGTATCAAGCACATCATCCGCAATGGCACGCAAATGGGCGGAGGCCGCACGCAGGCCACTCACAAGACGCTTCTGATCTGGCGTCAGCACCGTAGCGCTCAGCAGCTCTGCCATGGCGTCAACGCCGCCGAGTGGCGAGCGCAGCTCATGCAGAACCTCCGCAAGATATTCGGCATCGATCATCGTTTTCGATGCGCTGGTTAGCTGCGCCATTGTATCAATTCCAGTGGTTGAATGCACCTTCTTGGAATCATTCCTACAGCAATGACGTTACGGCTTGGCTAATGAGCGACGCTCTATTCGATGGATTGCGGAAAGAGTGAAATGAGCGGTTTAGCGAACCAGTGTCGAGGCATAGGCATAAAGGGCGGCTATACCGAGGCCAATACCGAGCAAGAGGGCAAGAACGGGCCAGAACCACCAGCCATTCGAGCGCGGCGCTGCAACAATCGGAGGCAAAACGGCCGCGGGCAATACTGGAGTGGGCAAGACTGGAGCGGGCAAGACTGGAGTGGCCAAAACGTCGGCCATCACCGGGGTTGCAGGCTGTACTATCGCCACAGGCCTTATGGTTTGCGTAAGCGTCGATTGCACAGGATCAGCTTGCACAGGGATAGATGGCTTAACGTCAGTCTCAGATATGCTCTGTACAGTTTGTGCAATCCGACCCAGATCAACCCTGCTCTGGCGCATGGCAGGAGCAGCAAGCGCATGACTGCTGACGTGCTCCTCAACGGCCAAAGGAACGGATACGGGAGCTGGCATTTGCGCATCATCCACGGCAGCAGTCAGCAAAGAAGGCACAGCCTTGCCAGCTGAGCTCCACTGCCGGAAAGCCTCGGCAGCAGTCATGGAAGGCTCTGCATGCGCTTTGACTGGTGCAGCCAAAGAATGCGCAGTATCCGCCTCACCATTTTGTAAGGGAGCATAAGCCTTGATCATGGGCGTCACAGGCTCGGATTTGCCAGCATCCTCAATGGCATTTTCCCGTTCAATCAGCCTGCGAGCGATGTAATCGGTGATATGGGCGATCAGAACAGTCTCATCCCCGGTCTCAAGCATAACACTGCGGCCGGATCGCGCCTCCTTCACGAAGCGATACTGGTTCTGATCCATGCTCATCTCGACAAAAGCAATGATATCCACGAAAAGACGCGGCTTTTCTGCGGAGATAAAACCAAGGTCAAACAGCTCAACCTCTTGCGGAATCGCGGCGTAAAGCGGTTCCATCTTGCGCCTGAGCTGTTGCAGGCGGTCCTCGGATGAGATCCTTGCATTCCTGTCCGCATGGCTCGCTGCTTCGCTTGCAGAGGCATGACGCTCACTCTGCTGAAGACGCGCACGGTTGATGGCTTCCGCGAGTGCTATGGCCGCAAGATTGCGGCTTTGGGCGATATCCTCCTGGGAGGCGAGGCCGAAACCTGTCGTCTTGTCTCGCATGGTATCTTGCATGACGAACATCCTTCAGCACTGCGATGACATTTTTTTAACGGATGCCTCACCCTGCAGCAAACAGTTTCAGATACAGCGTCCGCCATCGACCTCAAGCACATTGCCGGTGACCATGGCAGCGTCATCGGACGCCAGGAACAACGCAGCATTGGCGATGTCCTGCGGCGTGGACAGCCGCCCCAGCGGAATCGTTGCCTTGAACTGGGCGCGCTTCTCCGGTGTATCCTCGCCCATGAACGTTGCGAGCAACGGCGTTTCGCCCGCCACAGGTGCGATGCAGCAGACGCGAATGCGATCCGGCGCAAGCTCCACTGCCATCGATTTCGACAGCAGGTTCACCGCACCTTTAGTACCGTTGTACCACGTCAGCCCCGGACGCGGGCGGATACCCGCCGTCGATCCGATATTGATGATGACACCACCACCATTGTGCCTGAAATGCGGCACGACAGCCTGCGCGGTGAGATACAGCGATTTGACATTCACATCATAGAGCCGGTCAAACTCGGCCTCGGACACCGAGAGCATCGGCTGATTGCGATGGCTTATCCCGGCATTGTTGACCAGAATATCCAGCCGCCCAAGCTTCGCGATGGCTTTGGCGAAAGCACGGTTGACACTGGCGGATTTGCCAACGTCACAAGAGACAGCAAACGCCCGTCGCCCCAGAGCTTTTGCGGCTTCCCGCGCCTTTTCGCCATTGATATCCATGACACAGACGCGCGCACCTTCGCGCAGATAAGTCTCGGCGATGCCGTAGCCGAAGCCTTGCGCAGCTCCTGTTACGATAGCCGTTTTACCCTTGAGACGCATGATACTCACCCGTGGTTGATGATGATAGTTTTGCTGGCAGAAAATTCATAGAGCGCCTCGAAACCCTTCTCTCGCCCATGACCGGATTTCTTGACGCCGCCAAAAGGCAGCTCGATACCACCGCCCGCGCCATAGCCATTCACATAGACCTGTCCGCAGCGCATGGCACGGGCAACCCGCATGGAGCGTTTGGCATCACGCGTCCAGACCCCGGCGACAAGACCGTAAGGCGTGCCATTGGCCAGCGCCACGGCATCTGCCTCATCCTCGAAGGGAATCACGGAAAGAACCGGCCCGAAGACCTCGTCCATGGCCAGCGCGTTGCCGCGCGGCACCGGACCAAAGAGAGCCGGCGGCACATAGAACCCGCCTTTGGGCAGATCAGCCGGCAGTGTGACCTCGGCCAGCAACGGCACGCCCTGCTCGCGGGCGCGGGCAGTGAACATCTCAACCCGTTGCTGTTGCTTCGCATTGATCATCGCACCCATGTCACGATCATCGCTGTGACGTCCGACACCAATGGCGCGAAAACGCTCGGCAAGAGCTGGAGCAAGGGTGTCATAAAGAGAGCTTTGCACCAGTATGCGCGAGCCCGCCGAGCAGGTTTGCCCGCCATTCTGGATAATGGCGTTGATCAGCACCGGAAGAGCCGCCTCAACATCCGCATCCGCGAAGACCAGCTGCGGAGATTTGCCGCCCAGCTCCAGTGTGCAGCCGATATGATTGCGCGCCGCCGCCTGCTGGATCACGGTTCCGGTTTCGGGTGATCCGGTGAAGGAGAGAAAATCGATGCCGGGATGATTGGCGAGCGCCGCCCCCGCCTCGGCACCAAGCCCCGTAACGATGTTGAGCACGCCGGGAGGCAGCCCGATATCCAGTGCCAGTTCACTGATGCGGATCAGCGAGAGGCAGGCATCCTCGGCGGGCTTTACCACACAGGTATTGCCGCAAGCGAGAGACGCCGCCACCGAGCGACCGAAGATCTGTGCGGGGTAATTCCACGGCACGATATGCCCCGTGACGCCGTGAGGATCACGCACGATGGCGACGGTGTAACCATTGAGGAAAGGAATGGTCTCGCCATGCACCTTGTCAGCGGATGTTCCGTAAAACTCGAAATACCGCGCCGCTGCGGTCATATCGGCACGGGCCTGCTTCAATGGCTTGCCACAATCCATGGCTTCGAGTTGCGCCAGTTCTTCATGATGGCCAAGGATTGCCTCGCCAAGCCTGACCAGCAGACGTCCACGCTCGGTCGCAGTCATCCTGCCCCATGGGCCCGTCTCGAACGCAGCGCGTGCCGCCAAAACCGCCGCGTCGATATCGGCAGCACCAGAGCGGGGTATGACGGCAAAGACCAGACCATCAGACGGGCAGAGGCAGTCCAGCACACGTCCATCGATAGCTTCGGTCATGACGCCATTGATGATATTGCGATGCAATGTGATGCCCGCAGCAACAGCAGCTGGTTTGTTCATGGAGTTCTCCACTGGATCAGCCTTCTGACAAGGCGTCTCAGCGTATTTTGGACCCTTGCAAGGCTTTTGTCACGGGGCGCTCGAACCAGCGCCAGACATAATAGGACAGAAGGCAGGCCGCCGCGAGACTGATGGCAATATACAGCCATGGCGAGATGCCTGTCAGCGCCACGCCCGCAAGCACGGCCACGCCGCGCAAGGCGAAGGGATGCATGATGTAGAGCGCATAGGACGAATCCCCGAGACGCACGAGCTGGCGGCCTATGAATCCGGAATAGTTGAGATCATTGAAACCGAGCGATGCCAGCACCAGCATCGCCCCGGGAATGCCATAGAGAAACGCCCTGTCTTCCGGCATCAGCTCGGGCATGAGCTTGCCAAGCAGAAAAAAGCCAAGGGCCGCCGCAACGAGCCTGTAGGCCGCCTTTCTGGAGAGCGTGAAACCCGCAAGTGCGATCTCGGCAATGATCATGCCCGCCGCAAATTCCAGAATGATTGCGCGGGTCCAGAAATACGGAGCACCCGCGCTTTGGTGAATAAACAGGCCAATCAAAACCAGCACCAGCATTGCAGCCACCAGCAAAGGCACGGCGATGCTCCGCCTGAAGCCCAGCACAAGAGCGAACAGACAATAAAAAAACATCTCGTAGTTCAAGGTCCAGCCAAGGCTGTAGACAGGCCGGAACTGGCCATCGCTGCCTTGATAGGGGATAAACAGGAAGCTGGTGATGGCTTCGGTCAAACCGGGCATGTCGCGGTTCAGCGGTGCAAGGGCAAAAACCGACAAAACAAGATAGATCGCAGTAACTGCCCAGTAAATCGGGACAATCCGTGCCAGACGGCGGCGAAGAAAGATACGTGCACCACCGGGCTGTCCGAAAAGATCCCGCGAGGCGTAAACCATGACAAAGCCGGAGATCACGAAAAACAGATCAACCCCGGCCCCGAGCGGGACCGTGTTCTGATAGGGATACGAGCTGCCGGCGCGTTCGAATATCTTGTCAACTTCATTGATGGAATGGGCCAAAGCAACCGCGAAAGCAGCAATTCCCCGCAGAACCTGAATGGCAGGAAGTTGAACAGAGGGTGGGGCTGATGTGCCAGGCATGATTGTCTCTATGGCTTCAATAGATAAAGCGACAGTTACACGGCGGTGATATCCTCATAAATATGCACCATATCCGCGGCGGGACCTCGCCTTTCAGCCACATCAAGCACCTTGAGCACCCGCACTCTGCCTGGAAGCGCAATTGTCAGCACATCGCCAATGCGAACAGCTTTCGCGGCAGTCTCCGCCCGCAAGCCATTGACCCGCACGTGCCCCGAGCTGGCCAACTGGTGGGCCAAGGCTCTTGTTTTCACAACACGCGCGAACCAGAGCCATTTGTCGAGCCGGATTTTGCCTGTTGTCTCCATGGATCGGCCGTCAGTCAGACCGCCAGGGGTAGGTCCACGTCTCGGTCAAGGCCTTGTTGCCCACGCGCAGGAAAGCGCGGATATCGGCAGATTGACCGGCAGGCACATCCACATCGATCGCCGCCCGGAAGCCTCCGGTCTGAACATTCTGGGTGATTGAACTGCGGATAATGCGGCCAATCGAAATCGACGGCACGACCTGCACTTGATCCGCAGCTTTCTGGAAGAACGGCAATTGCCCGTCTGTGAAGTCGATGATGAAGCGTGTCATCGTCGGAGTCACAGGTTCGGCGGAGCCCAGCGCTTTTGGCTTTGTCCGATAGGTATTGCGCGCCACCCCCCCGGGGGTGATCTCGGCCTCGTCCAGCACGCTGGTGATCTTGTAGCGCCATGTCCGGCTCTGGCCGGCCTCCATCGGCTGTGCCGGGGCCCATTGCGCCACGATATTATCATTGGTCTCGTCGGACGTTGGAATCTCGAAAAGCTCCAGCTTGCCCTCGCCCCAGCCCTCCAATGGTTCCACCCAGTAGCTCGGTCGCATCTCATACTGGAGATCAAGATCCTGATAATGCTCGAAGGATCGATCTCGCTGCATCAACCCGAAACCGCGAA
>JANNRX010000052.1:0-3539 GCA_031401875.1 Hyphomicrobiales bacterium
TGAAGCCAACGCGCGTTGGCTTGCCATCCTTGGGATCAGCGATGCCAAGATTGCTCAGATCGAGAGCGGCTTCCTTGGTGATGATACCGCCGGCCTGAGCCTGCGTCTGCTTGGTGTGGCGCTTGACGAGGTTTACTCCCCGCACAACGGCGCGGCCTTCAACAGGACGCACTTCAAGCACTTCGCCAGACTTACCCTTGTCACGGCCGGTGAGAACGACAACCTTGTCGCCTTTTTTGATTTTGGCAGCCATCAGAGCACCTCAGGAGCCAGTGAAATGATTTTCATGTGGTTCTTGGCGCGCAACTCACGTGGCACCGGTCCGAAGATGCGGGTGCCCACAGGCTCTTTCTGATTGTTGATCAGAACAGCGGCATTGCGGTCAAACCGAATAACGGAACCATCAGCACGGCGAATATCTTTCGCGGTACGAACGACGATGGCCTTCATGACATCGCCCTTCTTGACGCGGCCACGCGGAATTGCCTCCTTGATGGAGACAACGATGATATCGCCAACGCCGGCATATTTTCTTTTGGAGCCACCAAGCACCTTGATGCACATCACGCGACGCGCACCGGAATTATCGGCAACTTCCAGATTAGTCTGCATCTGGATCATAGGCTTTGATCCCTTTCATTGTTTCAGATCGGTTTCTGATGCGGGAACCCGGACCAGACTACGCCTGACGGAAGTCTCGTTTCGCTGGCTGATGCCAACAAACCGCCTCCTCGCCTTTCGTTTTGGAAAGAGAACGGGCCATACATGACCCGCAGCGATTAATCAACTGTCGGCGAACAGAATTCGCCGCAGTTTCTTACTTTGCTTCTGCAAGCACAACCCAGCGCTTCAGTTTGGAGATCGGGGCGGTTTCTTCAATCCGCACTGTCTCGCCAAGCTTGGCTGCATTGCCCTCGTCATGAGCATGGTAATTCTTCGTGCGACGCACCGTTTTCTTGAGCAGCGGATGCGTGAAACGACGCTCCACTTTCACGACGATGGTCTTGTCCTGCTTGTCGGAGACAACTGTCCCCTGGAGGATGCGCTTTGGCATAATATTTCCCTCAAGCCTTGCTTGTCTCGCCAGCCTTCTGGCGTGACACTGTCATGATACGGGCGATTTCCTTGCGCACCATATTGATGCGGCCAGTATTCTCGAGCTGACCCGTGGCGCGCTGGAAACGCAGATTGAACTGCTCTTTCTTCAGCTTGCCAAGTTCTTCATTCAACTGATCACCGCTCAAAGTGCGGATGTCAGAGAGGCGCTGCGATGTTTTCATGGCTCTCCCTCACTCTACAATGCGTTGCACGAAGCGGGTCTTGATCGGCAACTTCGCAGCTGCCAGTTCAAGCGATTCGCGTGCAACTTCGACGGGGACACCGCCAAGTTCAAACATGATCCTGCCGGCCTTGACCTTGGCAGCCCAATATTCAGGCGCGCCCTTGCCCTTGCCCATGCGGACTTCGAGAGGCTTCTTGGAAACCGGCACATCCGGAAAAATACGGATCCAGACCCGGCCTGCACGCTTCATATGGCGTGTCATGGCGCGACGGGCCGCCTCGATCTGACGGGCTGTCAGACGATCCGGCTCCATGGCCTTGAGGCCAAATTCACCAAAGGCGAGATCAGTGCCGCTGGAAGCGACGCCCGAAATACGGCCTTTGAACTGTTTGCGGAACTTAGTCCGTTTAGGTTGCAACATGGCTCAAATCCTCACTCACGCCGCATCCGGCGCGCGACGGCCCTGGCTGCGTCCACCATCATCGGTAGCGCGCCGTTCAGAAGCCATCGGATCATGTTCAAGAATCTCGCCCTTGAAAATCCACACCTTCACACCACACGTACCGTAGGCTGTAATTGCGGTAGCAACACCGTAATCCACATCGGCACGCAAGGTATGCAAAGGCACACGGCCTTCACGGTAGGTTTCAATACGAGCAATTTCGGCACCGCCCAAACGGCCGGAGCAGGTTACCTTGATGCCTTCGGCACCAAGACGAATGGCGGATTGCATCGAACGCTTCATGGCACGACGGAATGCCACACGACGCTCAAGCTGCTGGGCAATGGATTCCGCCACCAGGGTTGCATCAATCTCAGGCTTGCGCACTTCGACAATGTTGATCGCAACTTCGCTGTTGGTCATCTCGGAAATCATCTTGCGAAGCTTGTCGATGTCAGCGCCCTTCTTGCCGATCACAACACCGGGACGACCGGAGTGAATGAATACGCGGCATTTCTTGTGCGGACGCTCGATTACGACCTTGGAGATCGCAGCCTGCTTCAATGTCTTCATCAACATGGCGCGGATAGCGATATCCTCATGCAGCAGCTTGCCGTATTCGCCAGAATTGGCGTACCAGCGGCTGTCCCACGTGCGGTTGATGCCGAGGCGCAAACCGATCGGATTGACTTTCTGACCCATTATGCGGCCTCCGAAACCTGGCGAACGATGATCGTGAGATGCGAGAATGGCTTCTCGATCCGGCTGGCGCGACCACGGGCACGCGGGGCAAAACGCTTCATGACAAGCGCCTTTCCAACAAATGCCTGCGCCACGATGAGATCATCAACATCGAGTGAGTGATTGTTCTCGGCATTGGCAATAGCACTTTCGAGCGTCTTCTTGACGTCGCCAGCGATACGCTTGTGCGAAAACTCAAGGTCAGCCAGAGCAGCATTGACCTTCTTGCCACGGATCAACTGGGCAACAAGATTGAGCTTCTGTGGCGAGACACGGATATTACGTGTCACGGCCTTGGCTTCATTATCCGCGAGAGCGCGCGGTGTGGAGGATTTACCCATGGTTGATGCTCCTCACTTGCGCTTTGCCTTCTTATCGGCCGCATGGCCGTAGAAGGTGCGTGTCGGCGAAAATTCACCGAACTTGTGGCCAATCATGTCTTCAGAAACGAGCACTTCAACATGCTTCGCACCATTGTAGACACCAAACTTGAGACCGACGAACTGCGGCAGGATCGTGGAGCGACGGCTCCAGATCTTGATCACATCGTTACGGGCGGAAGCTCTTGAGGCTTCTGCTTTCTTCAGAAGGTATCCGTCTACAAACGGACCTTTCCAAACTGAACGCGGCATCGGTCCGCTCCTTACTTCTTACGGGCGTGGCGGGATGCGACAATGAACTTGTCGGTCCGCTTGTTTGAACGGGTTTTCTTACCCTTGGTTGCTTTACCCCAAGGTGTAACCGGGTGACGACCGCCTGAGGTACGGCCTTCGCCGCCACCGTGAGGATGGTCAACCGGGTTCATGGACACGCCGCGGTTATGCGGACGCTTGCCAAGCCAGCGATTGCGGCCAGCCTTGCCAAGAGAGATGTTCATATGGTCAGGGTTCGATACCGCACCGATGGTTGCGAAGCAATGACCATGGATCATGCGCTGCTCGCCAGAGTTCAGACGAACCGAAACATAGCCCTGGTCACGACCGACGATCTGCACATACGATCCTGCCGAACGCGCCATCTGTCCGCCCTTGCCGATCTTGATCTCGACATTATGGACGATGGTACCGACAGGAA
>JANNRX010000053.1:0-1619 GCA_031401875.1 Hyphomicrobiales bacterium
GAGGCTCCCCCGCCATTTGTCCCACCCCCTGTGGTTGAATGGCGGGGCTATGAACAAGCCCCTAACTGAAATCGTATTTATCCTCGACCGCTCCGGCTCCATGCAGGCGATGGTCGAGCCCGCCATCAGCGGCTTCAACCGCCTGCTCCACGAACAACAACAAGTCCCCGGCCACGCGCGGTTCACGCTGGTGCTGTTCGATGACCAATACGAGCTGCCCTTCCACTCGGTGCCGATCGATGAAGTGGTGGAGCTCGACACCACCACCTTCGTCCCGCGCGGTAGCACGGCGTTGCTCGATGCCATCGGCCGGACTATCGACGACCTCGGCAAAACCCTCTCCAACACGCCAGCGGCGGATCG
Organism: Hyphomicrobiales bacterium; assembly: GCA_031401875.1. Lineage (GTDB taxonomy): Bacteria > Pseudomonadota > Alphaproteobacteria > Rhizobiales > Beijerinckiaceae > JADCCX01. The sequence goes on from JANNRX010000053.1 coordinate 364, forward strand.
GCCGGACCAGGTGATCGTCGCGATTCTAACCGACGGCGAGGAGAACGCGTCCACCCGCTACACTTGGGAGGATGTGGCGGAACGCATCCGCCATCAGTCGGAAAAATACCAATGGCAGTTCCTATTTCTCGGCGCGAATCAGGACGCCATCGCCACCTCAGGACGGATGAACATCCGTGCGAACGACACAGCGAGTTTCTGCATGAACGAGGAATCCTACAAATCCTCCAAAGGCGCGCTCAGCCGCAAGATGAGCGCTGTCCGCCGCCGCAGCCAGGGCGCCACCGACGCCGCCACCGTCCACGACGCCGAGGCGTCGCTAGACTCCATGCGCGAGGAAGAAGAGCGCAAGGACAAGGAATAGTTTCTCCCCCGAAAAAGATCCTCGCGTCGCGGGAGCTGGTGGATTGCACCCGACCAGACCTCATGATAACGCGGCGCGGGGATTACGGGGTGGTATGGTTGATTTTTGTAACACCCACCCACCGGTTCACGTTTGATGAGATCTATGGATCTGTTTTTCTGCCGCTGTCGGCCTATTCTCCGGCGAGTGAGTCTCGCACTTGGCTTTGGCTTCACGATTCCGCTCCCAGCGTCAGCGCAATTGCCGCTTCAGCAGGATGATGTGGTGTGCCTCATCGGCAATGCTTTGGCCGACCGCATGCAGCACGATGGCTGGATGGAAACACTCATTCAAAGCCAGATGGCGGGTAGGAACCTCTCGTTCCGCAACCTTTCGGTCTCCGGCGACACCGTGACCGCCCGCCCCCGCAGCAAGGGAGTGCCTACGCCCGAGGACTATCTGGCCCGCTGCAAGGCGGACGCCATTTTTGTCTTCTTCGGCTACAACGAGTCGTTCGGTGGCGAAGCGAAACTCGCGCAGTTCAAGAACGATCTGGGCACCATGGTCGATAAATACCGCAGTGCGAAATTCAACGGCGAGTCTCCCCCGCGCATCATCCTGTTTTCCCCCATCGCCCACGAAGACCTCGGCGACCCGCTGCTGCCCGACGGCAAGGCCAACAACGTCAACCTCGCTCTTTACACCGATGCCATCAAGCAGGTCGCTGCGGAAAAGGGCACCGCGTTCGTCGATCTTTTTACCACCTCGCAGGCCCTCTACGCGAAGGCAAAAACACCGCTCACCCTCAACGGCGTGCACCTGTTGCCCGAGGGCAACCGCCAGCTTGGCGAGATGATCGCAGCGACCGTCACCGGAAAATCCGTTGCCTCATCGCCCGCCATGGAACCGCTGC
>JANNRX010000054.1:0-2469 GCA_031401875.1 Hyphomicrobiales bacterium
CTTGGAAGGCTGCTGCTCTACCATTGAGCTACACCCGCTTGAGGAACCAACTGTTGCCTCGTCATTTTCCGGATTCAATCCGAATACTGACAAGTCGTGTCTAGCGGATGTGATGATCCGGCGAAAGAGGCAAAATCCATCAACCGGAAAAACTATCAGACATCGAAAAATACGGTTTCGTTCTCACCCTGCATATGGATATCAAAGCGGTACACGCCCTGCGAAACCAGCTTGGCAACAAGCGTATGGCGACGTTCGGAAGGAACCTCAGCCAGCACAGGATCGGCGGCATTGGCAGCTTCTTCATCGGCAAAGTACATACGCGTGAAGGCATGGAGCAAGAGGCCCCGCATCAGCACAGTGACATTGATATGCGGTGCCTGGGCACGATCAAGGACACCTGGCTTGATCGTTTCGAAACGGAAGCAGGACTCCGGGTCCGTTCCGGTTCCACACCGGCCAAACCCTGTGAAGCGCGTATTGGACGTGTCCGTCTGGCAATAGCGCCCTGTGGAATCCGCTTGCAGGAATTCGATCAGGGCATCAGCGACAGGTACGCCGGCACCATCCAGAACCTGCCCTTCGATGCGAATGCGGTACCCCGCCGTTGTCTCATCCGCCATGTCAGGCCCGACAAGCGAGGGCCAGTCATAGCCGTACTGGGTCGGCGTCAATCCATAAGCGAAGAAGGGACCGACTGTTTGCGATGGTGTTTGCCCAAATGAGGGTTGGTCAGGCAATGTCGCCTGATGTGTCACAGCCTTCGAGGTCATCAATGCGTCTCCCAGATCGCCTCTGAAGTACCACGCAGGATGATATCGAAGACATACCCCAAGGCATAACTCTCCTGCGTGTCTTCGATGGAGAACCGTGCCACCATGCGTTCGCGCGCCTTTTCAGGAACGCCCTGATAAATCGGATCGAGCAACAGCAGCGGATCCCCGGGAAAATACATCTGTGTCACCAGCCGCGTGGCAAAATGCGCACCAAACAGCGAGAAATGGATGTGGTTTGGCCGCCATGCGTTGAAATGGTTGCCCCAGGGATAAGCACCTGGTTTGATCGTGAGAAAGCGATAGCGCCCCTCGCTGTCGGTCAGGCAACGCCCGCCGCCGAAGAAGTTCGGATCAAGAGGGGCTGCATGCTGGTCCACTTTATGTATGTAGCGTCCGGCCGAATTCGCCTGCCAGATCTCGATCAGCGTGTTGGGAACAGGGCGTCCGTTCTCATCCAGTACGCGGCCCTTGACGATGATGCGCTCCCCCAGAGGATCAGCATCCTTGCGGCCATTGATGGTGAGGTCGGCATCCGTGGCTCCCAGCCTGTCATGCCCAAAAACCGGAGAAGCCAGGGCGGATAAAGCAGGTTTGAGCGCAACCAGTGGCCGCGTGGGACCACGCAACGCCGTGGAGCGGTATCCACCATCCACGTAGAGGGGATGCGAAGACCAGTCCCGTGGATTAAGAACTTTGGTCATTCCTCCGGTCTCCTCGGTTTATCCATCAATCCGTAAGCGAACAATCAGGCCGCTCGCAGCCGCAGCTTTGCCCTTGCCTCGGCAGGTGTTGCTGGCCTGCCACCATGGCTCGCAATCAGCTCTGCCGCAACACGCACAAGTTCTGCATTGCTGGCAGCGAGGCGGTCCTTGCTGATCCGGATATTATCCTCCAGCCCGGTCCGCACGGCATCCGCACCACGCGACAGCGCCCAGTCCATGACCTCACCCTGATGGCGGCCAATGCCTGCCGCAGTCCATGTTGCACCTGGAATGACGCGGCGTGTCTCCGCCAGCAGGATATCCAGCAGATGCGCCTCGGCAGGCATGGCATTCTGCACACCCATGACGAACTGCACATGGGGATTGGCAGACATCAACCCGGCTTCGATCAAGCGCTTGGCCCCATGGATATGCGCAAGATCAAAGATTTCGATCTCCGGAGCAATGGCGAATTCCTGCATGCGTGTTGCCAGATCAACAACAAGCGCTGCCGGATTTTCGTAGACGATTGTCGGAAAATTCGTGGATCCCGTAGACAAGGATGCCATATCTGGCCTGTGCACCAGCGAAAGGCCGCGTGCCGAAGGATCGCGTCCGCGTCCGCCTGTCGAGAACTGCACGATCATGCCGGGGCAATGCTTGCGAATGCCCTCCTGCACCTGGGCAAAACGATCTGGATCAGACGATGACGTCTCGTCATCGTTGCGCACATGAATATGAACCAGAGTTGCCCCCGCTTCATAGGCTTCATGGCTCGATTCGATCTGCTCGACAGGCAAGACCGGAACAGCCGGATTATCCTTCTTGCGCGGCACTGAGCCTGTGATCGCAACTGCGATGATGACAGGACGCATGAATCAACCCTTTATCTTGAGGGAATTCTAGAAAATGGTGCCGGTTGAGGGGATTGAACCCCCGACCTTCGGTTTACAAAACCGCTGCTCTACCGCTGAGCTAAACCGGCCTTCAGA
>JANNRX010000055.1:0-1870 GCA_031401875.1 Hyphomicrobiales bacterium
CGCGACAGCCGCACCGACGAAGGCTTCTTCCGCCTGAAGCAGGGCAAGACCCATTCGGTCGGCCATGCCATCTCGCGCGGCCTCGCCTATGCGCCTTATGCTGATCTGATCTGGTGGGAAACCTCCGAGCCTGACCTGGGCGAAGCGCGCGAATTTGCCGAGGAAATGCATCGCCATCACCCCGGCAAGATGCTGGCCTACAATTGCTCGCCCTCCTTCAACTGGCTGAAGAAGATGTCGATCGAGGAAGCCACGCGCTATCAGGAGAAGATCGGCGAAATGGGCTACAAGTTCCAGTTCGTCACGCTGGCGGGCTTCCACTCGCTCAACCTCTCGATGTTCGAGCTGGCCAAGGGTTATTCCACCCGCGGCATGGGCGCTTACTCCGAGATGCAGCAGCGCGAGTTTGCCGCACAGGACAACGGCTTCACCGCCGTACGCCATCAGCGCGAAGTCGGCACCGGCTATTTCGACGCCGTGTCGGTGGCGATTTCGGGCGGCAAGTCGTCGACAACGGCGATGGCAGGCTCCACCGAGACCGAACAGTTTCACGACAATGCCAACGCGCCTGCCTCGAAGGGCATCGCAGCGGAGTGACCCCTAACGCCCTGCCTTCGTCAGATGGCAGGGCATCCCATCCGCAGGCGCACCTGCGGCGGCCCATGAACGGACTGAACAGAAGGACAACAACCATGACCAAGCAATTCTGGGTGATCGGCGGCGAATACAAGGACGCTGATTTCAACGAGATCGAAGAGGGCTCGCACCGCACCTACGGGCCGTTCTTCAGCTACGAAGACGCCAATGTGAAGTGGAAGGATTGCTCCGAGAAGAGCCGCAGCCAAGCCTACACCCGCTATCAGATCGTCGCATCGGCCCATAACCCGCAGCGGCCATCGGTGCGGCAGAAGGCGGCGCTGGCGGCGATCGGCATGGCGCATTGAGGGCACGGCAATCGCTCAATGGATTGCCCATGCCTGCCGATAAAACCTCAAAACCGCGTCGAGCGACAAGCTCACGCGGTTTTATGATGATTGGCTTGCGAAGCCGAGATAAAGCAAATCCGCCTGCTCAATTCGGATCATATCCGCAGCGCTGATTTCCCCTATCGGCCTTCCAATCTTGGACTTCGCGATGGTCGTCAGTTTATCCGTCATGGCGAAGGACGTGCTGCGCAACCCGTTCATTGCAGTGGGTTCTATTCTGATACGCACTTGATCTGCTTTGACCATCGCTGTGGTGATCGGACAGATCGTTACGGTGTCTGTCTCGGCAAACCGATCATCGCGGATGATAAGCGCTGGTCTTGGCTTTCCGACAACACCGCCTGTCGATACGGTCCAGATACTTCCACGCCTCACGGCAGCTCATCAAGATTGATCGAAACAGCATCGACCCAGGCTTGGTCTTCAGCGGCATAGGGGCTGTTTGCAATAGCCAGCGCCTGCCTACGCGCTTCCTCCGCAAACCCGGGCGCGCGCGTATCGATGACCCATAATTGCACCGGACGAAGCCCTTTCGCACGCATTTTGGCGCGCCATTCACGCGACTTGCGGCGGTTCTTCTCTGGATCAGCCTTCTGTCTTGCGGATGCTGTCATGGGATCGACCTTTTGATTGAAGTACATGTACCACATCGCCGCCCATCTGTCAGTGCCATGTCACAGCACCAGCTTTAGCGCACCCGCAACCACCAGATACCGCGCCAGCTTCCCAATTCCGGTCACGAGAACGAACTGCCACAGAGGCGTTCGCATCACGCCGGCCATCACGGTAAGCGGATCGCCCACCACCGGCACCCAGGCGAGCAGCAGCGACCACACGCCCCAGCGCTTGTACCAGTCCCGGTAGCGCTCGAAATCCGCGGGTTT
>JANNRX010000056.1:0-2104 GCA_031401875.1 Hyphomicrobiales bacterium
CGGCACAGCGGCGGGCGTGGCCGCCGAAATCGACCGATGGGATAAATTTCGTTGGTTCATGGCGACCTGGGGTTACGTCTGACTCGCTAACGCTCGCCAGCCTCACCCCAGGCTACAACATGCCGTCGCGTTGCGACTCCGAACCAAAAACGAGCATATGAACGAGTTGAAGTCTATAAGAGAATCTCAATTGTCTTTGAGTTGCGACCAGCCTGCGCCAGCCCAAACCTGTCTTTTTAATATGGGTATCGATTCAATTTATCCTAAGCGTCTCTGTGCCTTCGAACGGTCGAAAAGATTCCAGGTGTTGTCAAGATCTCCTGTGTTGGTTTCCTCGTTTTTTCCGACCGCCACATGTGCCATCGTGATCAACCACCGGGCGCGTTTTACAAAAAGGTTATCATTCTTTGGAACCCATTCTCCAGCGACTAGCTCACGATTCGTAAATTCGTGGACCAATTGCAGCTCAATCGAAAGATTCTTCAATCCTCCCGCAGATTCGGCAAGTTCTTTTTGGACATTCCCAAAAAGTCGTCCGTTTTCGATTTTCGCTTGTTCACGAAGTTGAATTACAACTGTGCATTTAGGCTGTTCATCGAAACGCGAAGAGGCAAGTTGAAGAATCTGTTTGACAGTGACGATCTCGTCATCACAGCCGCCACGGAGTTGTGGCATTCGAATAATGACCCAACCAGCGTTGCGACACACAGCTCGAAGTGCTTGGTGTTGAGTATCATCGCAACGTTCTATAAAGCGGGGATTCTCAAAAAATCTTTCAAACTCTACGGTCTCCAAGTCTTCCGTTTTTCGACAAAGTTTGGCTTTGAGTTTAAGGGAATCGGAAACAAGGATTAAATCTAACGCTGCAACGGCTGAGCTCTTAAGTCCTGCATCAATCCAATCTCCTTATGATTTGTTCTTGGAATTCGGCGGTAAGGGGCGTTCAACCGAAATCTTATCCCTGATCTGTTCAAATAGAAGATGTGCGTCTTGCCTAATGTATTGATTCTTTATCCTCAACAAAACCTTTAAAACTGCGGTTTCCCAAGCATCACCCCCTAACCTTGCCGCGACAACCGTTGATGCGTGGCATTTCGGAAGTAGATACTCTCGTAATGTTTTTAACCGAGTGCGCAATTCATCATCGGTGCCAGAAAACAACTCTGGCGTCAAGAAAAACTCCGCCAGCATTATGTGAACCTCTCGTTGAATTCCAGATCGAAAAAATCGTCAGGCCACGAATCGATAAACTCGCCGCGCGAATCGTGGCGGATTTGGTTTACATGCGACTTTCCTCCAACACGATGAAAAACACTTATGGAGAGTTGTTCGCAGGCAAGCGACTGTCTTGTGGGTGCAGTCTTCAATGTTGTCTCTCGAATCCTTCGCTGTATCCTTTAAATTAGGCACTTGCTATGCGTTTCGATCAACAGGATACGACCATTGTCTCGTATCACTTCAATGAACAAGTCCCCCAATGCGGCCTGTGCTTCGGGGTGCAGGTGCAATTCTGGTTGTTCAATCATTAATAACCTGCACTGCCCTTCAACAACGTTGTTCCAGTCAATTTCGTCGAACACGGCCGCAACAATCGGTACGACTTGGCTTACACCGACTCCGACCTGAGTGGGTTCGAGCCGGGAGGCCACATCGGAACTTAGCCAGATATCAGTAAGTGCCTCGCCTATGCGAGAACTCCTTGGAACGCCAGTTGTGTCATTGACTGAAATTGATTTGGGTCGCAGTTCGAGAACTTCTCGGTGCTTTGCTAGTATAAAGCGTCAACTATTTGGGTTTGCGCCCATGGCGACTTAGCAATAAACGCGCCAAGCTAGCCCCCCCCGCTTGCCCTGATGCCTGACTTACGTTTGCTCTTGTTTCGGAGTTACAATGCGACCGGACGGCAACTCGCCAGCTTCGCGTATTTAACCTGGATTGAAATAAATTGCTCCGACATAACTTGATGTTTGGCTGGCTGATGGCCGGATGCGTAACGTGCATCCTGGTCCAGGACCGTGCGGTTCAAGCTCAAACGCTGGCAAAAGGCACCTTGGCCGCCGATCTGGCTGCCATCAAACAAATCGGGAGCGAAGCGACTGGATAC
>JANNRX010000057.1:0-4925 GCA_031401875.1 Hyphomicrobiales bacterium
CAGCAAGATTTTGCCCGTCGATCACGACATCGCCGCTATCGGCCCGTTCAAGGCCAGCCATTGCCATCAGCAAGGTGGATTTGCCGGAACCCGAAGGCCCCACCAGCCCTACGGCTTCGCCTCGTTGCAGCGAGAGCGATACGCCCTTGAGGATATGCACTCGCGATGGCCCCTTGCCGAGGCTGAGGTGAACATTGCTGAGCTGGATGGCGGAGGCGAAGGTTCTGTCGAGCATGGATGCCTGATATAGGAAAGGGATCATTGAAATAACATGAGGGTCTTGCGAAACAAGCAATTGAGGCCGAGATAAGGTGCAAATGAATGATTTACAAATCTCCCGACGGCTTTGCCTGATGCTGCCTGTTCTGCTGGGCATATCTCCTGGTGCTGCGCAAGCAAAGCCCGTGCGCATGGTCGCGCTCGGTGACAGTCTCACCGCAGGGTATGGACTGCCAGCGTCAGCTGCTTTTCCCAGCGTGCTGGCGCGGGTCTTAAGCCAACGCGGCCATGTGGTCGCGATCGAGAACGCCGGCGTTTCTGGCGATACGGCTTCTGCCGGACGCGACCGGGTAGATTGGTCGGTTTCAGAAGGAACCGAACTCGTGATTGTAGCGCTGGGAGCCAACGATTCCCTGCGCGGCATCGATGTGAAAATCACCCATATGGCACTTGATGAGATCATTACACGCCTGAAGGACCGCAAGATGAGCGTACTGCTGGCGGGTATGCTCGCGCCACCCAACAACGGGCCAGATTACGGCCGGGATTTCAAGGCCATGTATGAGATATTGGCGGCGAAGCATAACTTGCCGCTCTATCCGTTCTTTCTTGATGGCGTCGCTGGAGACCCCAAGCTGAACCAGCCGGACCAGCTTCACCCCACAGCCGAAGGCGTGGAGGAAATGGTGCGGCGGATGTCCGATTTTGTCGAGACGGGTGTCAAAGCGGTCTTGTCATCGCGCTAACTCTCCCGCCACAGCTCTTCATCACTCATAACCCCCGGATCAATATCTCATGAAATACCGCATACTTGGCCGCACGGACCTCAATGTCAGTCTCATCTGCCTTGGCACCATGACCTGGGGTCAGCAGAATACTGAAGCCGAGGGCCATGAACAGATGGATTATGCGCTTGATCAGGGCGTAAACTTCTGGGACACGGCGGAACTTTATTCCATTCCGCCCAAACGGGAGACTCAGGGGTCAACAGAGACCATCATTGGCAACTGGTTCCGGTCCCGCGGCGGACGCGATAAGGTCATTCTCGCCTCGAAAGTGGTGGGCCGGTCTGATTCTGATTGGTTTCGTGATGGCAATATCAAGGCCCGTCCAAGCCGCGTTCAGATCAACGAGGCCATCGACAAGAGCCTGAAGCGGCTGCAAACCGATTACATTGACCTCTATCAGGTGCATTGGCCGGACCGCGCCATCACCTGGGGCGGCAATCCGACGGTCTATGATCCGCAAGTGTCCCAGGATGATGTTCCGATTGAAGAGACGCTCAGCGCACTGAGTGATCTGGTGAAAGCGGGCAAGGTACGCCACATCGGGCTTTCCAACGAAAGCGCCTGGGGCACGATGACCTATCTCAAACTGAGCGAGTTCAAGGGGCTCCTCCGCGTGGCCACGGTTCAGAACGCCTATAACCTGATCAACCGAACGGCAGAGACTGCGCTTGCCGAAATCTTCACCCGCGAAGAGGTTGGCCTGCTGGCGTTTTCGCCGCTGGCGCAGGGCTATCTGACCGGCAAATATCTCAACGGTGCCCTGCCACCGGGGACCCGCAAGACGCTGTTCAATCGTGGTCAGCGTTACGAAAAGCCGGGGGCGGATATCGCGATACAGGCCTATGTCGATCTCGCGAAGGAAATGGGGCTCGATCCGGCACAGATGGCACTGGCTTTTGTGAACACGCGGACTTTTCTGGGCAGCAACATCATCGGCGCGACGTCAATGGCGCAACTCAAGACGAATATTGCCTCCATCGACATTGCCATGCCGCCTGAGCTGGAGGCGCGCATCAACGCCATTCACCAGCTCCACATGAACCCGGCTCCATAGAGAAAGCTGCACAACAACCTGTTGAAAGCTCGCAGCCACGGCGCAAATGCTTGATATCAATCAAACGGGACGAGGGGGACTTTCTGTTAGAATCCGACTGGCCTGCCCGCGACGGTGACCAGCATTGTTCCCGGCGAGAGCAGCTTTTTCGCCACGCGTCTGGCATCATCCAGTGTCACTGCCTCGAACATGGCATTGCGTCGGCTGATGTAGTCGATACCAAGATTTTCCACCTGCATCATCGTCAGCTGATTGGCAATCTTGGTTGAGGTATCAAAGCGCAAGGCATAGGAGCCCACCAAAAAGCGCTTGGCCCTGTCAAGTTCGGCTTCGCTCGGACCTTCCGCTGCCATCTTGGCGAGTTCATCGCGAATGACCTCCAGTGCCTCCTTGGCTCTGTCATTCTTGGTGGCCGTGCCGCCAAAGAACAGACCCGCATTGCGGTAGGGATAGAGGCCGGTCGAGACGGAATAGGCAAGCCCGCGCTTCTCGCGTACCTCCTGCCAGATGCGTGAGGTGAATGAGCCTCCACCCAGAATATGGTTCATCACATTGCCGGCGACAAAATCCTCGTCCTTCAACAGAAGTCCGGGCATGCCGAAGCGAATCGTTGATTGCGGGACATCAAGGTCGATGACCTCGGTCTCGCCCATGCCTTTGGGTGTAGCGCGCGCAACCGGCGTCAGTTCGGCCTCAGCAGGCAGATTTGCGAAAACACGATCCAGCACGCTTGCGAGACGTTTGGAGTCAATGGCTCCGACAACGGAAATCTTCAGGTTAGAGCGCGCGATGAGCCGTTTGGCTTGCGCCCTCAGATCCTCGGCGCTGATCGCCTGAAGAGCCTCAGCGAGGCCGGCCTCGGGAATTCCATAGGCATGCCCGGCGAAGGCTTTGCGAAACCAGGCTTCCGACGAACGGGCATTGGGATCATTGGCCTTGCGCTTCAACCCGCCCAGGATTTGTGCCCGCACCCGGTCAATGGCAACCGCATCAAAGCGCGCTTCGTTCAGGGCAAGACGCAGCAGCTCGAATGCCTTGTCCGCATGCCGCGTGAGGGTTTTCAGGCTGCCACTCAATTCGTCCCTGGATTCAGAAAACCGCAATTGAATGGCGGATTCTTCAAGCTGTTCCTGAAACTGGGCTGCGTCATAAGGCCCGGCACCCTCGTCAAGCATGCCGGTGAGGAAATTCGCCAACCCTGCTTTTGCAGCACCATCCTGCGCGGCGCCTCCCGCAAAGGAAAGCTCCAGCGCTATCAGGGGAACCGCGTATTCCTCGATCAGCCAGGCTTCAATGCCGCCCGCTGAGACAACGCGCTGGATGCGCGAACCTGTTGTGTTTGCGGAAGAATCGCTTGCCGTCTTGTTCATGCTTGTCATGATTATGCGGCCTCCTCTTTGAGGAGATAACCGGTGACAGCGATGCGAGGCAGAAGCCGTTTCCTTGCGACAGCAATAATATCCGCCACGGTGACAGCCTCGATCTTGCCCGGCCAGTCCTGCACGTCCTTGACGGTCCCGCCGACTGCCAGTGTCGCGCCATACATGCGCGCCAGTGTCGTCTGACTGTCCTGGGCATAGATCGCATCGGCCACCAGTTGCGTCTTGGCCCGGTCAAGCTCGCGTTCGGTCAGATCATCGGACAGGTTTGCGATGACAGCCTCAACCGCTTTCTCGATGGTCCGCAAATCGACGCCTTCGCGGGGGATGGCGTAAACGGCAAAGCGTGTAAGATCAACGGCATCGCCCATATACCAGGCACCTGCCTGCGTCGCGATGGCTTGATCCTGAACCAGTGCCTTGAACAGGCGGCTGGCAGGGCCACCGCCCAGAATTTGCGCCAGCAGGTCCAGCGCATAAGGTTCGCTGTCATCCGCCGAGACATGGGAGGGAACCAGCCAGTAGCGCTGGAAGCTTGGCTGCTCGACCTTGGGATCGGCAAGCTCGACACGCCGTGCCGCTGGTATCGGGGGCTCGGTCTTGCGTGTGCGCCTGGGCGGCTCGCCTCGCGGGGGGATCACGCCATAGCTCTTCTCGGCAAGCACCGAGACAATATCCGCCGTCACGTCACCGGCAACCACAAGAATGGCATTTTCCGGCGTGTAGAACCGCTGATAATACGCAAGTGCATCAGAACGATCGAGCGTTTCTATCTCGTGTTGCCAGCCGATGATCGGCAATCCATAGGGATGATTGACGTAAAGGGTAGCGGCCACGCTCTCGGAGAGCTGCGAGGAAGGGTCACTGTCAGTCCGCATACGGCGTTCTTCGAGCACCACATTCCGCTCGGGGATGACATCCTCATCGGAGAGAACCAGATTGCTCATGCGATCCGATTCGAAAGCCATCATTGTTTCAAGATGTTCCTTGGCGACCTTCTGGTAATAGGCCGTGTAATCATAGGAGGTGAAGGCGTTCTCCTGCCCGCCCAGGTCTGAGACAAGGTTGGAAAACGCGCCTTTTGGATGCAGCTTTGTGCCCTTGAACATCAAATGCTCAAGAAAATGCGCAATACCGGATTTTCCCTCCGGATCATCGGCCGACCCGTTCCGGTACCACACCATATGGGTCACGACAGGCGCACGGTGATCCGGGATGACCACAACCTGCATGCCATTTTTCAGCACAAAAGTGGAAATATCCGGCTTTGCGAAGTCAGTGTCTGCCATGTCGATGCCTCGGAACAATGTGAAACAAACTCTGGAGGCGATACGGTCTGATCGAAACAAACCCGAACGCTCGCTTTTGGTGTGTCGCATGACCATTTCGAAAAACAACCACTGTTTTTTCACATCATGCTGCTGTCTATATGGAAAAGAAAACCCGCGTTTGCCAGTGGCATTCGCGGGTTTTGTTGATTGCAAT
>JANNRX010000058.1:0-9472 GCA_031401875.1 Hyphomicrobiales bacterium
CCATTGAGAACATCGACCCGATGGGCGTTCACACCGGGGATTCGATCACGGTTGCCCCTGCCCTCACGCTGACTGACAAGGAATACCAGCGCATGCGCGACGCCTCGCTGGCGGTCTTACGCGAGATCGGCGTCGAAACCGGCGGCTCCAACGTGCAGTTTGCGGTGAACCCGGCGGATGGCCGCATGATCGTGATCGAGATGAACCCGCGCGTTTCGCGCTCCTCGGCGCTCGCCTCCAAGGCGACCGGATTTCCGATTGCCAGAGTCGCGGCCAAGCTCGCCGTCGGCTACACCATGGACGAGATCGCCAACGATATCACCGGCGGCGCGACGCCAGCTTCGTTCGAGCCAACCATCGACTATGTGGTGACGAAAATCCCGCGCTTTGCCTTCGAGAAGTTTCCTGGCGCGGATCCTGTGCTGACGACCTCGATGAAATCGGTCGGCGAGGCGATGGCCATCGGTCGCACGTTTCAGGAATCGCTGCAGAAGGCTTTGCGCTCGCTCGAAACCGGGCTCACGGGCCTCGATGAAATCGAGATCGAGGGTATCGGCCGCGGCGATGACCGCAATGCCATCCGTGCCGCCATCGGCACTCCCACGCAGGACCGGCTACTGAAGGTAGGGCAGGCCTTGCGCATGGGCGTCAGCCCGGAAGAGATCCATCAGTTCTGCAAGATCGACCCCTGGTTTATCGCACAGCTCAACGAGATCGTGGTGCTGGAAAACAAGGTGAAGCAGCATGGCCTGCCCAAGACACCTGGCGCTTTCCGCAAGCTGAAAGCTGCCGGCTTCTCCGATGCACGGCTTTCCACGCTTACAAGACAGACGGAAGACGAGGTTCGCGCCATCCGCCGCGCACTGGGCGTGCGCCCGGTCTACAAGCGCATCGACACCTGCGCGGCGGAATTCGCGACGCCGACGGCCTATATGTACTCAACCTACCAGCCACCTTTTGCAGGTGTACCTGCCGATGAATCGCGCCCGACAGACAAGAAAAAAGTGATGATCCTCGGTGGTGGACCCAACCGCATCGGCCAGGGTATCGAGTTCGATTACTGCTGCTGCCACGCCTGCTTTGCGCTGACGGAAGCAGGCTACGAAACGATCATGGTCAACTGCAACCCTGAGACCGTCTCGACCGATTATGACACCTCGGACCGCCTGTATTTCGAGCCCCTGACCGCTGAGGACGTGCTCGAAATCATTGAGACCGAGCGCTCGAACGGGACGTTCCATGGCGTTATCGTGCAGTTCGGCGGACAGACGCCGCTGAAGCTCGCCAAGGCGCTGGAAGCCGCCAACGTGCCGATTCTCGGGACGTCACCGGATGCGATTGACCTTGCCGAAGATCGCGACCGCTTCAAGCGCCTGCTCGACAAGTTGCAACTGAAGCAACCCAGGAACGGCATCGCCTATTCAGTGGAGCAATCGCGCCTCGTGGCGGCTGATCTCGGCTTTCCTTTCGTTGTGCGCCCCTCCTATGTGCTGGGTGGCCGCGCCATGGCGATCGTGCGTGATCAGGGCGAGTTCGACGATTATCTGCTGGGCACGCTGCCTGGCCTTGTTACATCCGAGATCAAGGCGCGCTATCCCAACGACAAGACTGGGCAGATCAACACGCTGCTGGGCACCAATCCTATCCTGTTTGATCGCTATCTCTCGGATGCCATCGAGGTGGACGTGGATTGTCTCGCCGATGGCAAGACAGCCTTCATCGCGGGCATCATGGAGCATATCGAGGAAGCGGGCATCCATTCGGGCGATTCCGCCTGTTCGCTGCCGCCGCGCTCACTCTCACCCGAGATGCTGGCCGAGCTTGAGCGCCAGACCAAGGCCATGGCTCTGGCGCTGGATGTCGGCGGCCTGATGAATGTGCAATACGCCATTCAGGGCGGCGTAATCTATGTGCTGGAGGTCAACCCCCGCGCCTCGCGCACGGTGCCTTTCGTGGCCAAGGTGATGGGCGAGCCCTTCGCCAAGATAGCGGCGCGCGTCATGGCAGGTGAGAGTCTGGCGAGCTTCAATCTGAAGCCAAAGGTTCTGGCGCATGTCGGCGTCAAGGAATCAGTGTTTCCCTTCGCACGCTTTCAGGGCGTCGATACAGTGCTTGGCCCGGAAATGCGCTCAACAGGCGAAGTCATCGGCCTGGATCGCTCATTCGGAGTGGCCTTCGCCAAAAGTCAGCTCGGCGCAGGAGCCAAGGTGCCTTCAGGCGGCACAATTTTCGTATCTGTCCGCGACGATGACAAGGATCGCCTGCTTCCGTCCATCCGCATGCTGGTGGAGCAGGGCTTCAAGGTGACAGCGACCGGCGGCACTCAACGCTATCTGGAAGAAAAAGGCGTGCCCTCTCAGCGCGTCAACAAGGTCTCGGAAGGGCGCCCGCATATCGTTGACGCGATCAAGAATGGCGAGATCCAGCTCGTGTTCAACACCACCGAAGGGGCCCAGGCACTGGCTGACAGCCGGTCTCTGCGCCGTGCGGCACTCTTGCAGAAAACGCCGTATTACACGACGCTTGCAGGCTCTATTGCCGCAGCGGAGGGCATCAAGGCCTATCGCGCAGGCGATCTGACGGTGAAACCGCTCCAGGATTATTTTCGCTGAGCAAGAGCTGAAACGCGACGCGGCTCTTGCGAATTTCTGATTGATCCCTCATTTTGGATCAGAAGAGACAGATATGGCAACGCAGATTGCGAGAACCGGATTTGTCGCTTTCGGGAAGGGGCATTTGTTTGTCGCTACCCGCCCTTGGTGCGAAGGGGCACTGCCGTACGCGCCTATGATTTGTGGTTCCGGTTCGTATTCTGGAGACAACCTCCGGAATGCCGACTGTTTTTGCTGGGAAATATCGATGGAAAAAGTCCCCATGACCACCGCGGGTTTCGCGGCTCTGGAAATCGAGCTGAAACTCCGCCAGACGGAGGAGCGCCCGAAGATC
This sequence comes from Hyphomicrobiales bacterium, assembly GCA_031401875.1. Classification (GTDB taxonomy): domain Bacteria; phylum Pseudomonadota; class Alphaproteobacteria; order Rhizobiales; family Beijerinckiaceae; genus JADCCX01. Next base: position 2,947 of record JANNRX010000058.1, read on the forward strand.
ATTCTGGCCATTCAGGAGGCGCGCGCGCATGGCGATCTTTCGGAGAATGCGGAGTATTCCGCCGCCAAGGAAGCACAGTCGCTCAACGAGGGCCGCATTGCCGAACTGGAGGATAAACTTGGTCGCGCAGATGTGATCGAACCTTCGAAAATGTCAGGTGATACCATCAAATTCGGCGCTACAGTCAAGCTTGTCGACGATGATACGGAGGAACAAAAATCCTACCAGATCGTTGGAGACATGGAAGCTGACGTGAAGTCCGGCAAAGTTTCCATATCCTCTCCCATTGCCCGTGCCTTGATTGGCAAAAGGGTTGGGGATGCAGTGAATGTCACGACGCCGGGCGGAGGAAAGAGCTATGAAATCACAGGTATCGCTTTTCGCTAGCAAGGCAGCACTCATGCTCCTTGGTGGAGCTGCACTCTTGCTTGCGACCGTTGCAAGCCCTGCCAGCGCACAATCTGGCGCTGTTTTCCAGGCGGTGCGTGTTGATCTGAGCGGGCTTCCGGCAGGGGCTGTGCAAACCCGCGCGGATATTCAGGCTTGCCTTGCCAATGGATTACCCAGAGTGCTGGCTGGCCGCCTCAACCCGGGAGCGCGCGGCGCCCCCGTACTGATCGTGCGACCAACGGACATTTACTTCACAAGCACCTCCAATACGTCCGGAGGACAGGGTTTTGGCGGTGGAACAAGCCAGATCGGTCTTGATGAAATGAGCGGAGATGCCATTGTTGGTGGTCAGCGCATTGTGATCAAGGCTGCCAACAGCCCCATTTCCGGTTCCAACACCCTGCCTGAAAGTGTTGCACGTGTTCGGACTCTGACACTCTGCAACAACTTCATCTTTGCGCTTGCCCGGAAGATCTGACATCCTCAAAAAATCTTGAGGATGTGGTCTCTACTGGCGAAGCTTCCGGATCATTGCGCCAACCATATTGGCGTAATCATCGGTCCAGAGCGCATGATCCAGATTGCCGCCGGGCTCGTTCCACCTGGCCTTTGATTCCCGCAATCCCTGGAGAGCAGCTGTATCGGGGCTCATGGCAACGGCAATTGTCGGAGCCGCCACTTGCAGTTTTGCCTTGTCAGAGTGTGAATCGACGAGAACAGTGGCTGAAACACTTGCCATGCCCGTTGCCTTGGCAGCCGCTTCCGCGACAGAGCGCAAATCCATATGCCTGTTGGAAACATGCGCGATGATCATGCCATCCGGGTTAAGCAGGCTGGAATAGATCTGGAAAGCTTCCCGGGTCAGCAGATGTGCAGGCACGGCATCGGAGCTGAAGGCATCCAGAATGATGACATCATACCGTGTTGTCTCCTTTTGCAATGTCAGCCTTGCATCGCCAATGACGACGCGAGCGTTTGGTGTGCAACTGCTGAGGAAGGGAAAAAGCTCTGGTTTCTGGGCCAGTCTTGCCACTTCGCTGTCGATCTCGAAATAGGTCCACGCTTCGCCAGGTTTCGACTGGCAGGCCATTGCCCCTGCGCCAAGGCCAAGAACGGCCACCCTGCCGATTGTTCCGCCAGCATTGTGACGGGCCGCATGCAAGGCAAGATTGATCGCACCATCATCATGATAATAGGTCGTGGGTTGCGGACGCCCCTGCATCGGTTTGCCTTCAAGATCGAGAACCCGGATCGCACCATGAATTGTTGTGCCGTGGCTCAGAATACGCAGCTGTCCCTCATTGATGAGCTTGACATAATTGACCCCGAAGAAAGACCTGACCACCAGTTCGCTCTTGCCCCCGATAGCGACCAAAAGCACAAGAAATGCCCCGGCAGCGGCACCGGCAGTTGAAATGGGACCATAGCGACCCAGAACAATCACGGAGAGAAATGCAGCTGTCATCGTGAAGCCGATAATGACAGGAAGTTTCGGTGAAAGAGACACAAGCCATGGTGCCGTAAACACAAGCAGCAATCCCATCGCAATGGAGAACCCGGCGAACGCCAGCTGCTTGCGGTAATGAGGCACCAGTCCCGCACTGGTAATGCACAGGAGAGAGGCGATCAGGAGCAGGCGATACTCGATGATAGTGTCAAACAGGTGCGGTGCAAGCAGCCCGGCAAAGAGCCCGCCGATCAACCCGCCAAACGACATCCAGAGATAGAACTCTGTCAGTCGGGCCGGGTCTGGACGGCTCAGATACAAGCGCCGGTGGCAGACCATGGCGGCAAGAAACAGAATACCGAGATGGATCGCGAACTGGACACTGAGCGGCAGTAGCAAGCCGCTTGCCGACAGGATCACGAATGGTGCAAAACGCACGAGCCAGCTCGAAAGTGACTGATCGGACAGGAACAGCTTCTCGCGGAAAGCCAGCATGAAGGTCAGCATGAACAAGGCCAGCGGCAGGACCCACAGCAAGGGTGCAGAGCCGACATCGGTGGACAAATGGGCTGTCACGGCGACAAGCAATCCCGACGGAATGCTGGCAAGAGCAATCCAGCTGGCACGCTGACGCCATGAGAGTGCCTCGATTGTACCCTTCGCAGTATGGTCTTGCCTGCCCGGTTGCGCAGCAGACTGACTGGCGATGATGCCACAAACGACGAGCGCAACGCCAAGCGCGGCAAAGAGCCACATCCAGCCAAGCCCTTGAATCTGGAGTGCGGCGAGAGGCTCGATCAGAAGCGGATAGGCGATCAGGGCGGCGAAACTGCCACAATTGGATGCAACATAGAGAAAATAGGGATTCTCGGCACGTTCATGCCCCGACCGCGCGAACCAGGCCTGAAGCAGCGGTGCTGTAGCGGATAGAACGAAAAATGGCAGACCAACCGATCCTGCAAATACAGCGAGCAACCACAAGCCCTGCCCGCTTTCCGGAGGGGCTCCGAACGATTGTGACACCGCAAGTGGCAATGTCATGAATGCAGCCAGGGCCAGCAATCCGTGCACAAAAATTGCCATTCTGGGCTGAAGATACGTCGTCGAGAGATGGGCATAGAGATAGCCCAGCAGCAACAGCCCCTGGAAGAACACCATGGCCACAGACCAGACAGCAGGAGAGCCGCCAAGCCACGGCAAAATCATCTTGGTGAACATCGGCTGGACGCCGAAAAGAAGAAAGGCCGAGACAAAAATCGTCGATGTGAAGGCAAAGGCAAGCGTGCTGCTGCGTCCTGACCAACCCTCCCGAACAGATGCGGTTTGCGGCAATTGCGAGAGAGACATCGGTCAACCTTTCAAATCGGTCGCCATAATCTCTGAAAAGTCTTTCAAATATCCTTCATTCCGCACGCTTCAGACATGAAGCGGTACGGAGGGCTCGTCCTTGACTTTGGACAAGGCAAGTGCGGTGCGGACCGAAGCGAGATTGGGGAGCGCTGTAAGCTCTGAAACAAAAGCCTGAAAGGCCTCGAGATTTGGGAAAACACATTTCAGCATCAGATCGATGTCGCCTGAAAGCGTCCAGCTCTCGCGAACCGCATCCCAGGCCTTGATCCGCGCTTCAAAAGCATCGATATCCACCTTGCTGGTGCTTTTTAGCTGCACCATGGCAAAGCAGGAAACGCCAAAACCGAGCTGCCGACTGTCAAGAAGAGCCCTGTATCCGCGAATCAGCCCTGCCTCTTCAAGAGCTTTGACCCTGCGCAGGCAAGGCGGAGCAGAAATACCAACGCGCCGGGACAGCTCCACATTGGTGATGCTGCCATCCGCCTGCAATTCAGCCAGAATCTTGCGGTCAATCGTATCGAGCTGGTGGCGCAAGCGGGTCCTCCGGTGGTATTGCTGACGATATCTCTTTACTGCACTGAGGATGAGAAACAATCCTGCGCATGAAGTTCCTCCTGTGACATATTCTTTTTCAACACCGCAACTTGATGAGGCGCGACAGCGGGTTTCTGGTGCAACCTGCTGGATTGTCACCGATGGCAAGGCGGGCGACGAGAACCAATGTCTGGGCGTGGCTGAATTGCTGCGGCTTTCGCCTGACGTGCGCCGGGTCAAGCCGCGCGCACCTTTCGCCTGGATAATGCCGAGAGGCCCGATTGATCCTGCCGAGGCTTCAGACAAACCTGGCAGCCCCATTGCACCACCCTTCCCTGATCTCGCCATTGCCTCGGGTCGGCGGGCAGTCGCCTATCTCAGGGCGATCAAGACTGCATCGCGCGGCCGGACTGTCACAGTCTTTCTCAAGGACCCCCGCACGGGCACCAGTGCGGCTGATCTGATCTGGGTTCCGTCTCATGACCGGCTGCGAGGGCAGAATGTCGTGGTGACACTGACGTCCCCGCACCGTATTTCTGCCGAGCGTCTGGAGGAAGCCAGGAGAACCACGCCAGGCTGGCTGAATCGCAACGGGCTGTATGGCAAGCGCCCTCAGGTCGGCGTGCTTCTGGGTGGCGACAGCCGACATCATCGGTTTTCTGAAGAAGATATCGCGGCTCTGACCGAACGACTGACAGCCCTCGCTGATTCCGGAGGCCAACTGGCTGTCACACCATCAAGGCGCACCCCGCCTACGCTCTCAAGTGCGATCCAGGCGCTGTGCGCAAGACATGACGGCTTCTTCTGGAGCACAGAAGGGGACAATCCCTACCTTGCGATACTGGCACATGCTGACCATCTGATCGTTACAGCTGACAGTGTGAATATGCTGGGCGAGGCGGCGGCAACAGGAAAACCGATCCATCTGTTCACACCCGGCGGGGGCCACACGAAGATTTCAGCATTTGTGAATGGCCTTATTGATCACGGGGCCGTACGTCCCCTGATCAGCCGCCTTGAAAACTGGATCTATCCACCCTTAGATGCGACTCAGACAATTGCTGTAGCAATTGCCAAGACCTTTGCTGAAAAGAGCCTTTGACATTTCTGGAGAATTTCATGTCCGTTACGCATCGCAAGGTGATCATTGTAGGGTCCGGCCCCGCTGGATATTCGGCCGCGGTCTATGCCGCGCGCGCGCCATGCTCAAACCCATGCTGATTTCAGGGTTTGAGCCCGGCGGCCAGTTGATGATCACAACGGATGTCGAAAATTATCCGGGCTTCGCCGAGGCGATCCAGGGGCCCTGGCTGATGGAACAGATGAAGGCACAGGCCGAGCATGTGGGCACGGAAATGGTATCTGATCACATCACCGCCGTTGACCTGAAGCAGCGTCCGTTCCGCCTCACCGGCGACGCAGGAGCCACATACACCTGTGATGCACTCATCATCGCCACCGGTGCCAAGGCCAAATGGCTGGGCACACCGTCTGAAGAAAAATTCAAGGGCTTCGGAGTTTCGGCCTGCGCGACCTGCGACGGATTTTTCTATCGCAACAAGGATGTGGCCGTGGTGGGTGGCGGTAACTCCGCCGTGGAAGAGGCACTTTATCTCGCCAATCTCGCGTCCAGCGTCACGCTCATACATCGCCGCCGCGAACTGAAGGCAGAGCGAATCCTGCAGGACAGATTGTTCAAGCACCCCAAGGTGAAGATCATCTGGGACAGTGCTGTTGAGGAGATCTGTGGCGAGGATAATCCCTTGGGCGTTACACATCTCAGGCTGAAAAATGTGGTGGATGGAGGCATCAGCGACCTCAAGGTACATGGCCTTTTTGTGGCCATTGGTCATGTGCCAGCCTCCGAATTGTTCAAAGGGCAGATTGATATCCGCCCCAACGGCTATATCCAGACCGCGCCAAACTCGACTGCCACCAATATCGCAGGCGTCTATGCGGCAGGCGATGTGGCGGATGATGTCTATCGGCAAGCCGTCACTGCGGCGGGCCTTGGCTGTATGGCTGCACTGGAATCAGAACGCTGGCTGCATGCCCAGGAAGCCATGAAAGAGGCCGCTGAATGAGCCGTTAAGCCTTTATTAGGCTTTAATGGTTACGTTCTCTTTACCCCATTTTTTGGGTCGAGTGGCTCCTGTCCACTTGTTTGACGCCTCCCTAAACTTCAAAGGGCCGCTTTTGCGGTCCTTTTTTTATGCCAAAACCGCTTGTTCCTGAGCAGCTTTACAAACCTGCAGAAATTGGCTTTGGCGCATGCACGTAAGAGGGAGTGGTGAAGACACGCGGCTTGCCATCGGCTTCCAGAAAGCGGATCGGTGCCTCTTCGGACAGCACGGTTCCAACTTGCGTCACGGCTAACCCCGCCTTCAGGCAGGCCGTTGCAAAGGCTTTGGCTTTTGCCTCCGGCACGGCAGCCAGCACCTCGTAATCATCGCCGCCGGTCAGCGCGGTTTCCCGAAATTCTGGATCATGCCGGAATGCGGCTCTGGCCGCGACAGAATGGGGAATGTCGTCGAGCAAAACATCCGCTCCGACATGTGCCAGCCGCAGCATTTTCGCAAGATCGCCTGCAAAACCATCCGAAATATCCATGGCTGCATGCGCATGATCCCGCAGGATGGCGGCGATGGCGTTTCGTGGCCTCGGCCGCAAATAACGCTCGTTCAGAAAGCGGGTATGGTCTTCGCTCAGAGGCAAATTTTTGCCTTGCCTTTCAGCCAGCCGCAACTGAAGGCCGATGGCAGCATCGCCGATGGTTCCTGTGACAAACAGCCGGTCACCCGGTTT
>JANNRX010000059.1:0-4375 GCA_031401875.1 Hyphomicrobiales bacterium
CGCTCATGCAGGCCCTGTTTGTTCGGCGGATTGCTCAAGCGTCCCCCTCCCTGCCCTCCCCCACAAGGGGGGAGGGTTCGAAAGAACCTTCATCATGACCTCCCTTCTCGACGTCCATGATCTTCACGCCTATTACGGCCGCGCGCACATTCTGCATGGTGTGTCGTTCAGCCTCGATGAGGGGCAGGTTGTGGCAATGGTGGGCCGCAACGGCGCAGGCAAATCGACAACCATGAAAGCCATCATGGGCCTGGTGCCGCCAGCCAGTGGCTCCGTGCAGTTTGCAGGACATGACATCGCAGGCCAGGAGCCCTACCAGATCGCACGTCTCGGTCTTGGCTATGTCCCCGAAGAGCGGCGGATTTTCCCGGATCTCACCGTGATGGAGAACCTTGCGGTTGGCGAGCGCCCCCCCCGCCCGGAGGCGCCGCGCTGGACGCCGGAAGTGCTTTTCGAACTGTTTCCCAATCTTGGCCGCATGAAAGACCGGCTCGGTGGCCAGATGTCAGGCGGCGAGCAGCAGATGCTCACCATCGCCCGGACATTGATGGGCAATCCGCGCCTCGTGCTGCTGGATGAACCCTCTGAAGGCCTGGCACCTGTCATCATTGAAGAGATGGCGAAAGCAATCAATCGCCTGAAAGAACAAGGCCTGACTGTGCTGATTTCCGAACAGAACCTGCATTTCGCCCGGCTGGTTGCGAACCGCGCCGTCATCCTCGAAAAAGGCATGGTGCGCTTCGATGGCGCGATGGACACCTTGATGAATGATGCACATATCCGAGAGCGCTATCTGGCCGTTTGACGGGATGTTTGGGTTGACCCATAACCGTAATACAAGACTTCATCAGGGAGAAAACAATGACTGGTTTTACACGACGCATTCTGCTTGCGGGCTCTGCCGCACTGCTTGCAGCACCGGCACTTGCGCAGAGCTTTCCCGCCAGGACGATCACCATCGTGGTTCCTTTCGCGGCAGGCGGTTCCACCGACGTCGTGGCCCGCATTATTGCGGCGAAGATGAGCGAGAACATGGGCCAGCAGGTGATCATTGAAAACCGTGCAGGAGCGGGCGGTGGCGTCGGCGCTGCTGCCGTGGCGAAGGCCGCCCCCGACGGCTACACCATCCTGATGGGCACAATTTCGACCCATACGCTGAACCCCATCATGGCCAAGACGAAGCTTTTTGATCCGGTGAAGGATTTTGCGCCGATCTCGCTGCTTGCCACCATCCCCAGTGTGGTGGTTGTGCATCCCTCGCTCGGGGTCAATACCATTCAGGAACTGATTGCATTGCTAAAGCGCGAGCCCGGCAAGCACAGCTACGGCTCCTCCGGCAACGGCACGCCCCTGCATGTCGCGGGAGAACTTTTCAAGCGTATGACCGGGACCGATATCCAGCACATCCCCTATCGTGGCGGCGGGCCTGCCATGAACGATCTGCTGGGTGGTCAGTTCAAGATCATGTTTGATAACCTTCCGCCTTCCGTTCCTCATATCCGTGCCGGAACGCTCAAGGCGCTGGCCGTGACAGTCAAGGAGCGCGTGCCCGGTTTCGAGAATGTTCCGACGATGATCGAGTCTGGCCTCAAGGATTTTGATGTCTATTCCTGGAATGGCTTGCTTGCACCTGCCGGTACACCGGCAGCGGTGATTGCCAAGCTCAACGAGGAAGCCAACAAGGCGATCAAGGACCCTTCCGTGAAGGCCAAGCTGCTCGATATCTCGGCTCAGACGGTTGGCACGACGCCCCAGCAGCTCGCTGATTTCATCGCCAAGGAACTGACAATCTGGGAGCCCGTGATCAAGGGCGCGAATATCACCATCGATTGACAGCATTGCTCTGCGGCGAAGATGCGTCAGCGGAGCAGAGTGTTGTAGGGCGTCGTGCGCGCAAACAAGAGAGAGCCTTGCAGATAACCCAGCTGCAAGCTGCGAAAAAAAGTTGGTGGGAGAAGTAGGACTCGAACCTACGAAGGCTTAGCCAGCGGATTTACAGTCCGCCCCCTTTGCCACTCGGGACATTCTCCCAACACCGCACTCGCATGCAGAGCGGCGCTTATGGGAAAGTGGCACCCCGATGTCAACTGTGCAGCCCATATTTGTTCGACATATCGCATTGACAAGCAACGGAATGGCAGCCACCCACGGAAGCATGAACAGAGACAGCAAGCCGGATGGCAAAAATCCCTATGGACTCAGCCGTGGCAAACCCGCCCACCGCCGTTTTCATAACAAACCACCCAAGCCTGCGCCGGGAACGCGCGAGGATGGCAATCACGTGCTCTACGGCATCCATACCGTTGTCGAGGCGTTGAAGAACCCCGAGCGGCGCTTTGTCAAACTGGTCGGCACCGAAAACGGCATCGCGCGACTGGCTGAAAGCGTGGAGCTTCCTCTGGAGCCTACCTTCGTCAAGCCGGATGAAATCGGGCGGCAATTGCCCAAGGATGCCGTGCATCAGGGCGTGCTGCTGATTGCAGAACCGCTGGAGCCGCTTGGCATCAAGGATATTACACGTGACAGCCTTGTCATCGCTCTTGACCAGGTGACCGACCCGCATAACGTCGGTGCCGTGCTACGCTCTGCCGCGGCCTTTGGCGTCGCCGCCATGATCGTGACGGGACGCCACAGCCCGGAAGTGACGGGCGTTCTGGCCAAGGCCGCTTCGGGCGCTCTGGAGCATGTGCCCTTCGTCGAGGTCAAGAACCTCTCCAAGGCTCTGGACGAACTTGGCGAACGGGGTTTTTTGCGCATTGGCCTTGATTCAGATGGCGAAACCTCCATTGGCGAGGTGCCGCTGAAACGGCCGCTCTGCCTGGTGCTCGGCGCAGAAGGTAAGGGCCTACGGCCAGTGACCCAAGCGAGTTGTGATGTGATCGCAAGACTGCCAATGCCCGGTGCGATCCGCTCGCTGAATGTTTCCAACGCGGCCGCTATCTCGCTCTACGCCGTGACGCTGAAACTGTAACCTATTTGCGACGGGCGGGTTTGCTGGCCGCAGCCGTTTGCGACCCATCATCATTCAGGAAGATCACGCGAGGATCAACAGCCGCCGCCTCGACATCTCCCCCACGTGTGAGGCGGACCGGTGCTCCCATGTGCTTGCGAGAGCTTTTGCCAAGGATGGTGAAACTTGGCGGGGCATAGGGCCGGGGCGCTTCAAACACAGGCTGAGGCGCAAATCCGCCAGAGATATTTCCGGGGAACACTGAAGTTGCGCTCTCCGGCTGCGAAAAGACCTTCTGGTGATGATCCACCGGATATGCGGGGTAAAAAAGAGGAGCCGAACCTGCCCCCAGCAGCAGCGGCAGTTCACGCTTGCGTTCATGAATGGGCGGAAGCAGCGGTCTGGATTTGTGATGTCCGGTTATCGGCGCATGCGGCCTGAAACCCATGGATGGCTTTGCGAAGCCGACGCTTCCTGAAGAGGGCCCAGCGTAAGCTGGCGTCCCGCTCAATCCGGCAATAACGAGAAAAGCCGTCGAGACAAAACAGATGGACCGCTGCATGCTGCAACTCCTGATGCGGGCGGCCTCCTCGCAAAACCCATCCTAATCACACAAAGCGGCGCGGTAAAGCCCGGATCATCTGGGCGTCAGCATGAACAGAACGGCGGCTCCAAGGAAAAACGCGGCCGTCCATGCCGCACGCAGGGCCCAGCGCAGCAGAACAGCACGTCTGGCATCGGTGACCATTCGGGCGGCCACCTCAGGCGGGGGGCGCATATGTTCATCCAGCATCACCCAGACTTCGGTGCGGCGATAACGGGCTGGCGTGGTATTGCGCTCTTTCAGGAAAAGAGCGGCTGCAATCAGAAATGCGCCGATGCCGCCCGAGCGCAGCATGTTCACAGTGTCCCCTGCGAAGCCTACCATCACACACAAAACAGCCAATGCCGCAAAGCCCACGCCTCTGGCGACAGACAGGGTCGTCAATCGTTCGATCATGTCATACATGCCAGTCTCACAGCGCCTTACATCCGGGCAAGGATGCCTCCTTGAGGAAGGACGCGCAAGAGCAGGCTGATCACAGCTTCATGAACGAAACCGGATTGGCAGGCTTAAATCCATTCGCTTCACCAGAAGCCGATCATCTTGGTGAAGGCAGGAAACGCCAATACGATCGCGGACACGAGCCATACGGTCAGCGACGTCACACTGCTTGCTTCAAGACCTTTGGACCGTTCGTAAATCGCGGCGGGAACGCCCGCGATCAGAACCGTAAAAGCCGAAATACAGAGCGAAACAAAGTAAAACAGCAACAAGGGTGACGAAAACAGAAAGCCGGAAATGATCGCGGCAATCGGACCTGACATCAGATCAAACCATGGCGACCCATGAGATCCATTGATAAGGCCCGCAATGGCGAGGCC
>JANNRX010000060.1:0-7975 GCA_031401875.1 Hyphomicrobiales bacterium
CTCGGAACTATTGGCATACGTCACGAGGCGCAGAGCCGCTTGCCACTGTGCGGTGGTGGCGGTGGAACCAGCGGAGGTCAGTGTCAGAACGCCTGTGCCGCTGTTGAAGACACCCGCGATATTGCCGGTCGCACCCGTGCCGGTGAAGGCGAGGATATCCTGACCCGAGACGAAGTTAGTCACCGTCACTGTAGCGGAGGCGAAGGTTGTGTTGTCGAGATCGCTGACCGTGATACCGCTGTCGATGACGACCGGTACGGCGTTCTCGGTGTAGCTGGCAGCGCCCGCAACAGAGAGGACCGGGTTGTCGTTCACCGCCGTGATTGCCACCGTTGAGGTGATGACATTGGAGAGGTTGTTTGCACCCTGTCCGTCATTGAGACGGAAGTCGACGTTGCGGGTCGTCGTGGTTGGGTTCTCGGAACTGTTGGCATAGGTCACGAGGCGCAGCGCGGCCTGCCACTGGGCGGTGGTGGCGGTGGAGCCAGCGGAGGTGAGCGTGAGGATGCCGGTGCCGCTGTCGAAGACTCCCGCGATGTTGCCGGTCGCACCCGTGCCGGTGAAGGCGAGCACGTCCTGGCCGGAGACGAAGTTGGTGATCGTAACGGTGGCGGAAGCGAAGGTGGTGTTGTCGCCATCGGCGACTGTGATGCCCGTATCGATGGCGACGGGAACCGCGTTCTCGGTATAGCTGGCAGCGCCGGCAACAGAGAGGACCGGGTTGTCGTTGACGGCGGTGATCGCGACTGTCGAAGTGATGATATTGGAGAGGTTGTTTGCGCCCTGTCCGTCATTGAGGCGGAAGTCGACGTTGCGCGTGGTTGTGGTTGGATTGTCCGAGCTGTTGGCATAGGTGACAGCGCGCAAGGCCGCCTGCCATTGCGCATTCGTGGCGGTATTTCCTGCCGATGTCAGCGTCAATACGCCCGTGCCGCTGTTGAAGACGCCAGAGATATTGCCCATGCCTGCGACGTTGGTGAAGGCGAGCACATCCTGGCCTGCGACGAAATTGGCAATGGTGACTGTAGCCGAGGCAAAAGTGGTATTATCGATATCAGCGACAGTGATCGCATTGTTAATCACCGATGCGGCGTTGTTCTCGGTATAAATGATACCGTTGATGCCGCTCAGGACAGGCGCATCATTGACAGGTGTGACCGACACTGTGGCGCTGACGATATTCGAATTATTGATCACCGCTGGTCCGTCAGCGATTTGAAAATTAATGCCGCGTGTCGTGGTTGTCGGGTTCTCGGACGTATTGGCATACGTGACGAGGCGCAGGGCCGCCTGCCATTGTGCCACGGTCGCCGTTGATCCAGCGGAGGCAAGGGTCAGAACGCCCGTGATCGAGTTGTAGCCCGCCGTGATATTGCCCGTGGCCCCGGTACCGGTGAAGGCGAGCACATCTTCGCCGAAGACGAAGTTTGTGATGGAGATGCTGGCGGAGGTCAGAGAAGCGTTGTCCACATCCGCCACGGTGATCGCAGGACTGATGGCCACGGCGGCGCTGTTCTCGGTAAAGGCAGCGGAGCCAGGCGTCGTCAGTACAGGCACGTCATTGACGGCAGTGAACGTGATGGTGCGCGTGTCGATATCCGTCATGATACCACCAGTGCCGGTGCCACCATTGTCGCTTGTGGTCATGGTCAGCGTGGCTGTAGCGGTGTTGTTCAGGGCTGGCGTGTAGGTGAGACCGGCGGCATTCGCGAGCGTTGCGTTGATGGCGGAAAGGGGAGCCGTGATGGTGATCGTGCCGGTGCCGTTGGTCGTGACCTGACCCGCGGTGATGCCGCCAGCGACGCCCGTCGCAATCGTCAATGTGCCTGATGTGATGGCGAAGGTGACGGTCGCATTCCCGGCCCCGATATCGATATCGGTGATCGAGATGCCGTTGAGGATGCGTGAGGTATCTTCTGTCGCTGTCCAGCCCACGCCGCCCGCGGGGCCGGGCAGGGTGTTGGTCGGAGCATCATTGGCGGCGGTGACGGCGGTGACGCTGATGGTCGAGGTGTCAATATCAGTCAGCGTTCCGCCGGTGCCGGTGTTGCCGAGATCGCTTGTCGTCATGGTGAGGGTGACGTTGCCCGCCGTTCCGGTCGAGACGTAACGCAGGCCTGTCGCATTGGCGAGCGTGGCATTGATCGCTGCGACAGTCCCCGTCAGCACCACGGTCCGTGTGTTGTTACCCGTCACCTGCCCGGCGGTAATTCCTCCCGCCACGCCCGTATTGACTGTGAAGGTGCCGGAAGCTGTTGGAACCGAGAAGGTGACCGAAATGTTGGCCGCAGCAGCGTCGACATCGGTGGCCGTGATGCCGGTCAGGGCGGTCGTCGTGCTGGTGTTGACGGCATAGGCCGAGGGCAGGGCATTGACCGGCGCATCGTTCACTGCCGTGTAATTGATCGTGTAGGTGTTGGGTGTGCTGTCGGTGTTGATGCCGCCGTTGGCGGTGCCACCGTTGTCGCGCACCTGGAAGGTGAAGGAGGCTGCCGCCGTGGAATTGGCTGTTGGCGTGAAGGTAAGCAGATTATTGGCAATATTGAGATTGCTGACGAATTGGCCAGCTGTCACGGCAACGCCATTGAGGCGCAGCACGCCACTAGCGGGCAACGTCGTGATCACGACGCCGGCGAACTGGTTGGAATCGATCGTGTCGGTCAGGCCGAAATTGGCGACCACCAGAGTATGGACGACATCCTCGTTCAATATCGGGGAATTGTAGTTTGTTCCCGACGGCGCGTCATTCACCGGCGTGACGATGATCGTTCGCGTGTCGGTCAGCACGGGACCGCCATCATTGGTGGTGCGGGTCAGCGTGAAGGCACCATTGAAATTGGCGGCGGTGACATAGGTGGGTGCGGAGGCGCTGGCGAGATAGGCATCCACTGCAGCACGGGTTCCTGACAGCGTGAGCGAGCCTGTTCCCGAGCCGGAAACGGTGACGCCGCCGCCATTGGCTGCTGTGAATGTGCCAGAGGGTGCGGACAGTGTTGTCGTCACAGCACCGGCCGCGACGCTGCCGGTATTCAGCCCTGTCAGCTGAGTGGAGGTGTCCTCCGGCAAGGTGAAGCCGGGAGCGGTATTGAAGGAGATATCGTTGAAACCAATGCCCTGGTTGGCGGGGTCGGTTAAACCCACTACGTCGCCCGCGACATGCCGGATCGTAATTGAGGTGACGGCATTGCCAAAGAAATAGGTCGCTGTGCCATCGGTCGCTGTGCTGGCATTGCCGCCGCGGGTCGAGACCAATCCAGTGGCGGGATCATAATCCACATTGGGCCCAGTCAGAACCGACGTCGGCAGGCCCGCACTTGATGAAATGGTGATGATGTCGTTGAAAGTACTGCCGCCACCAGTTGTAAATGAGGATCTACCGTCGATATCGATGACGGAAAAGCTGACGCTATACACGGCTTGCGAGAAAGTGATTGTGACTTCGTTATAAACGGTACCATCATCAATTGTGGCATTTACGAGCGAGTTGATAATACCTGTTACGCCATTTGTGGCACCTGCCGGCTGCAACTGAAACGTATTGGTCGTCGTTGTTCCGACCCTTGTGCCCGTTATGCTAACCGTAACGCCATTAACGACAGTTTCCAGCGCCACAGCCGTCAGGTCCTGGTTGCCTGTCACTGCGCTTCCACCGCGTGTGAAGCTGGACGTTCCGTAATCTACGACCGAAGCCGTCAGCGTATACACCCAGGCCGTCTGGTTGAATTCTGAAATGACGATGCTGGTTTCCAGCGAGCCGATGTTCAGTTCCAGATCCCAGTCCGCGCCGAGGCTGGCATGGCCGGTGAGATCATTCGATGCGGCAATATCCGCGCCGGTTTTCTGAGCAAGTGCCAATGCGGCAGAGAGCCCGGCCTCGCCCTGGCCGAAATCACAGCCGTAAATCAGGAAGTCGGCGTTGACCGAAAGCGCCTTGCCGATCCGTGCGAATTCATCGGCGTATTCGCCGTTGATCGTCTCAGCCGTCACCAGGCTTGTGCCAAGACGCAGGAAACCTGCATCACCATGCGAGATCAGATGGATCGCCGTGATGTCACTGCGGCCTTCGAGAGCATCCGCTATCTGCTGAACACCGTCGCGGGTTGAATCGAGCAGAACAACCTCCACGCCCGGCCGAATACCCGCGAGAAGCTGTGCCGCATCCTCCACAGAGGCGTCGATGAACACGATTTCGTTGCGAGGCTCGACCGTCATCATATCCGCAGAGCGCTCGACCAGAGCCAGCGCAGGCATGTCAGACAATGCCGAGATTGCCGATGTATCGTTTTCAGCAGGCATGGGATCGCTTGCCGGGGCAACCCCGGAGTGCATGTCGCCGCCTGGCGACTGACTGGCCACTGTCTCCATGGTTTCCGCAAAGGCGCCATCGAAAGCAATGCGCTGTTCAAGCGCAAAGATCGAACTGCTGGCCTGACCAGCTTCCGAGAGCGGGGCCTTGCGGGGAGTTTTGGTCTGTTTTGGCATGGTCAGTATCTCTGCATTTCGCGAGCGTGAGCGCGTATTGTGAAATAGCCTACGCTTGAGTCCTGAGGATTCCGTTAACCATAGCTTCGATTTGATCGGTTTTGTTTAGATTTCAATAGGTATAAAAATGTGCAATTTTATTACGCCAGCTATGGATAAATTAACAACTTAGACTAGCGCTATGCTATTATGATAGATGAGGGAGAGTTCAACAAAATCTCTCAATAATGTATAAAAATCGCATAAAATGATCACATTTTATAGATATAGGAAAATTTTCTCTTCGGCCTGCATGGTTGTTTCTATCGGAATATCTGTCTTTTTTAATGACTTTTTCAATGATGAAGTTCTTCCGTTCAAGCGTTAATAACAGGAGCGAACGTGCTGCATTATTCCTGCGTTTTACGACCGTGCAGGTGAAACTGCGTGCCGGAATTTCTGGTTCCGTTTTCGAAGGCCTGATGGACAAGAATCTTGCGCTTCAGCGCAGGTTCAAAGGGAGTGATGTGACAACGCAGTTTGCAGAATTTTTTCTCCTGCCTTTCTTGCCTAGCTTTTCTTGACTTGCTTTTCTTGCCTTGTTTTTCCGGTCTTGCCTTTCAGGCGCTTTTCAGCCATTGGCATTTTCGCTGCACCTCAATTGATTGTGCAGTTTCATCGTGGAAGGGAGCTGCGTTCCGGTTAGCCGCCGAAATGCACAAAACCCGTACCACGGACTTTAACCGGCGAATGATCGCTCGAACTGTCTTTTGCTTCGGTTTTGCCGAGAGCTTTTTCAGTTTGTGCTGTTCGCTTTTTCAAGGAGACAGGCAATGGCCAAGAAAATTTCTGGCTACGTCAAGCTACAGGTTCCGGCTGGTGCCGCCAACCCTGCGCCCCCTATCGGCCCGGCACTCGGACAGCGCGGCCTCAATATCATGGAATTCTGCAAGGCTTTCAATGCAAAGACTGCGCAGATGGAGAAGGGGACACCCATCCCCGTTGTAATCACGGCCTATCAGGACCGTTCGTTCACCTTTGAAATGAAATTGCCGCCCGTATCCTTCTGGCTGAAGAAGGCTGCCGGTATCACGGCTGGTTCGGGGACAACCGGACGCGGCTTTGTGGGCAAGATCACAACCAGCCAGATCCGCGAGATCGCGGAGAAGAAACTTCCCGACTTGAACTGCGACTCGGTTGAATCCGCAGCCGCGATGGTAACGGGTTCCGCCCGTTCCATGGGCCTTGAAGTGGTGGGGTAAGACAATGTCAAAGCGTATTGAAAAAGCCCGTGAGGGCGTTGAGCGCGTCAAGCTCTATCCGCTCACCGAAGCTGTGAAAATGGTCAAGGAACGCTCTTCGGCCAAGTTCGACGAGACGATCGAGATCGCCATGAACCTTGGCGTTGATCCCCGTCATGCTGATCAGATGGTCCGCGGCGTCTGCAATCTGCCGAATGGTTCCGGCCGTACGTTGAGGGTCGCTGTGTTCGCGCGCGGTCCAAAGGCCGACGAAGCCAAGAAGGCGGGAGCCGATATTGTTGGCGCGGAAGACCTGTTCGAAATCGTCAACGGCGGCAAGATCGAGTTTGATCGCTGCATCGCGACCCCTGACATGATGGGTATCGTCGGACGCCTCGGCAAGGTGCTGGGTCCCCGCGGGCTGATGCCGAACCCGCGCGTCGGCACGGTCACCATGGATATCGCCAACGCCGTCGTGGCGTCCAAGGGTGGTTCGGTGGAGTTCCGCGTCGAAAAGGCCGGCATCGTGCAATCGGCGGTCGGCAAAGCCTCGTTTGCAGCTGACAAGCTCGAAAGCAACATCCGCGCTTTTGTGGATGCTGTTCAGAAGGCAAAGCCAGCTGGCGCCAAGGGGACTTATGTCAACCGTATCGCCATCAGCTCGACCATGGGCCCTGGCGTGAAAGTGGATATCGGGACAATTGCGCTCTGATTTCTCAGAATTAGACTGCAGATGATGACAAAGCCCTCCGGAAACGGGGGGCTTTGCTTTTTGGCGGTTCATCAATGCGCCTCGAAAATGCCTTGAAATTCCCCTTGGCATGTCTGGGTTAATACCCTAAGAGCACCACTATGGTCCAAAGACCTTATATTCAGTTTGCCGAAGCGATTCGGTAAAACAAATAGCCGGAAGGCAGCGGAAGTAATTCCGTGGCCTTGTCCGGCTATGACCTGTCCGAGACTGCAGATGCGTTGGGCGATTCGGTTTTCCGAACACGCCAGCTTAAATCATATGAGTCTGCACAGACGGGGAAGAGACCGATTGATAGCGTCAGACAGCCATTGCTGCTTGATGTTTGCGGTTCGTTTCCTTGGCCCAAAGCTTTCCAGCAGGAAAGCGACTGGGGACAGGCGCCGGTGGCGCATCGCGGATTTCTCAAAGGAAACCCGCGTACGACACCGAATGTCGCCGTCCCAGGCGGGCAGGAACAACGTTTCTGTTTGAGTTCTGGGTTGGTTATTTGAAACCGGTTCAAGATTGCCTTTACGGGCAACCTCGAACCCAACCGGAGAGCACACGTGGACAGAGCTGGTAAAAAAGAGCTCGTCGCGGCGTTGAATTCGGCGTTCGCAACGAACACCGGATCAATCGTCGTTGCACACTATTCCGGCCTGACTGTTGCCCAGATGCAGAAGCTCCGTTCGGAGATGAAAAAATCTGGCGCAACCCTAAGGGTCGCGAAAAACACACTCGTGAAAATCGCTCTTGCAGGCACGGAGATTTCCTCCATCAGCCCGCTGATGAAGGGCCCGACGATCCTGGCGTATGCCAATGATCCGGTGGCAGCTCCGAAGGTCGCCGCTGCATTCGCCAAGGATAACGACAAGCTCGTGATCCTGGGTGGGGCAATGGGTTCGACCGTGCTCGATGCGAATGGTGTCAAGGCGCTTGCCACGATGCCGTCGCTGGACGAACTGCGCGCCAAGCTTATCGGGCTCATCAATGCACCCGCTACCAAGCTTGCCCAGCTCGCAACCGCACCAGCCGCCAAGCTGGCCCGCGTGTTTGGAGCCTATGCCAACAAGGACGCGGCGTGATTGCCGCTTTTCACATCTCAACCCAAGCACATCAAACCCAAAAACATCAAACCAAGGATATGAACCATGGCTGATCTTGCCAAAATTGTTGACGAACTGTCCAAGCTGACGGTTCTTGAAGCTGCCGACCTCGCCAAGATGCTTGAAGAAAAGTGGGGCGTTTCCGCTGCTGCAGCTGTGGCTGTTGCTGCTGGTCCAGCCGCTGCTGCTGCTGCTGTTGAAGAGCAGACCGAGTTCAACGTCGAACTCACTGCCATTGGCGACAAGAAAATCGAAGTCATCAAGGAAGTCCGCGCCATCACAGGTCTTGGCCTCAAGGAAGCCAAGGATCTCGTGGAAGCCGCTCCCAAGATGGTCAAGGAAGCTGTTTCCAAGGACGAAGCCGAGAAGCTCAAGAAGGCTCTTGAAGCCGCACCGCGCCGGCCGTGCTCAACGCGGCCAGCGACGCCCGCACG
>JANNRX010000061.1:0-1536 GCA_031401875.1 Hyphomicrobiales bacterium
TTCGCCTCGCGCTCGTAATCCAGCTCCTCACGCACGCGCGCGCCGATTTCCTTGAAAATCTCGCGGGTATCAATCGCGCTGTCTATCTGCCGGTGCAGTGCAAAGAGGATCTGCAACTGGTTGAGATCCGCTTCCACTGCCGATTGCATATCGGGATATTGCAACTTAACGGCGAGCGGGAGACTATCTTTTGCCACGGCACGATGCACCTGCCCCAGCGAGGCGGCGGCTGCGGGCGTTTTTTCGAAACTGTCGAATCGACTTTCCCAGTCTTGGCCAAGCTCCGATTGCATGCGCCGCTTCACGAAGGCCCAGCCCATCGGCGGCGCATCGGATTGCAGCTTCTGCAATTCCTCGGCATATTCCGGCGGCAGCACATCGGGGATGGTCGCCATCAGTTGCGCCACCTTCATCAGCGGCCCCTTGAGCCCGCCGAGAGCGGAGGTCAGTGCTTTGGCGTTCGAAAGATCATCGCCCTTGCGGTTGAGCAGCCGCGACGCCGCGACCCGGGCCGCCACGCCGCCCACATTGGCACCGACGCGGGCATAGCGGGAAAGCCTGCCGGAAAGCCGGTTCTCTTCGGGATCATCATTGCTCATGACGAGCAGATAATGCTCCAGAGCGTGAAAGGCGAGGTGTGCCGTCGCCGCAGTTTCAATAGACCGCCCGTCCGCCGGAAATATCAAACACCGCGCCGGTGGTAAACGAACATTCCTCTGACCCCAGCCAGGCCACCATGGCGGCAATTTCTTCCACCTCGACAAAGCGATTCATGGGAATTTTCGACAGCATGAACTGGATGAATTCCGGTTTCATCTGGTCGAAAATGTCGGTCTTTGCCGCCGCAGGCGTGATGCAGTTGACGCGGATGCCGGAGGTTGCGAGCTCCTTGCCCAGCGACTTGGTAAGTCCGATCAGGCCCGCCTTCGAGGCCGAATAATGCGAGGCGTTGGGATTGCCTTCCTTGCCTGCAATAGAGGCGATGTTGATGATGCGGCCGTAATCATGCTTCAACATTTCCGGCACGACAGCCTTGCAGATGATGAAGGGCGCGACGAGGTTGACGTCGATGACCTTGCGCCACATCGCGGTGTCCAGTTCCCAGAGCCTGGCGTTGCCACCGGTGATGCCGGCATTGTTCAGCAGAATATCGATCTTGCCGTGCTTGGTGACGACAGCCTTGGTGGCTTTCTGCACCGAGGTCTCGTCGGTCAGCTCCACCGTTTCCGTGGTGACCTTGCCTTTGGAGGCCAGCGCTTTGGCAGCCTTGGCGAGCGCCGCCTCGTCCATGTCCCAGAGACTGACGGCCGCGCCGGACGTCAGCAGGCGTTCCGCCGAGGCGTAACCGATGCCCCGCGCGCCGCCCGTGATGATGGCCACACGGCCCTTGAGATCAATGCTGGTCATGGAGATTCCCCGTCCCGTTTTGCAAAAGCTGAACTGAGCTGGAGTGTCCGATCAAGCTCCATGCGTGTCAAACCCTCTTATTGCATGATCCGCGCACACCGGAGAGCGGCCTGCGCAAAACCAGCATCG
>JANNRX010000062.1:0-1546 GCA_031401875.1 Hyphomicrobiales bacterium
GGCATCGACTGTCTGACCACCGGGACCAAAGCCTTGTGGCCTGGCGCCGGCATCTTCGACTACATGTCGCTGCGCACCAATGGTTATGAGTGGCACATGGATCTGACGGCCGGGAAAATTGCCTGGACCGATCAGAAGGTGCGCGATGTCTTCGCCCAGTGGGCCCGTATCCAGCCGTTCATCACCGCCACCCCCGCGGCGCTTGAATGGGAAGACGCGGCGGCGCTGATGGTGCAGGGCAAGGCGGCGAACTACGTCATGGGCAACTTTGCGGTCGGCAACTTCAAGGCCGGCGGGATGACCAACGACAACCTCGGCTTCATGGTGTTCCCGGAAATCACCCCCGGAATCCCGCGCTCCGAAGATGCGCCCACCGACACGATCCACATCCCGGCAGGTGCCAAGAACGTCGACGACGCGAAGAAGTTCCTCGCCTATGTCGCCAATGCCGATGTGCAGACCAAGCTGAACGCGGCGCTGTCGCAACTGCCGACCAACAAGAACTCCACCGTGCCCGCCGACGATCCGTTCCTCGTCGCTGGCTTTGAGGCGCTGTCGTCGGCCCACGCGCTGGCACAGTTCTTCGACCGTGACGCGCCCGCCGAAATGGCCAAGGCCGGCATGGAAGGGTTCCAGGAGTTCATGGTGAAGCCGGATCGTCTGGACGCCATTCTGGAGCGGCTCGAGAAAGTGCGCGGCCAGGTCTACAAATAAGACGGCGATCGGGCGCGGGGAAACCTGCGCCCGATTTCCATTGCGCACCGGCATGCCGGCCCGCGCGCGCCACCCGTATCCCGTCAGATCGAGGCCGCCATGCAAAGCTACTGGAAAGCCAACCAGCGCCGACTGGCCCCTTGGGTGTTCCTTGCGCCCGGCATGCTGATGTTCGCGATCTATGTGATCATTCCGATTTTCCAATCCATGTGGATTTCGTTCTTCGACTGGGACGGGCTGGGGGAAAAGGTCTGGATCGGAACCGCGAATTACACCGAACTGCGGGATGATGAGAACTTTTACATCTCGTTGAAAAACAACGTGATATGGCTTGTTCTGTATCTGCTGGCCGTCCCTGCCGGCCTGATGATCGCGATTTTCCTGAACCAGAACGTGCGTGGCATCCGGCTTTACAAATCGCTGTTCTTCTTTCCCTTCGTGATCAGCCAGGTTGTCGTCGGCCTGATCTTCTCCTGGTTCTACGCCCCCGGTTTCGGACCGATCTACCTGCTGACCGAAGTTTTCTCGGGCACGGGCACCGGCACGGCCATTCTGGCCGATGAACGCTTTGTCACTTACGGGATCATCGCCGCCGGTCTCTGGCCGCAGATCGCCTATGTGATGATCCTGTATCTGACCGGCCTGAATAACGTGGCCCCTGATCAGATCGAGGCGGCGCGGCTGGACGGCGCAAAAGGCTGGAAGATGCTGTGGTATGTCATTATCCCGCAACTGCGCCCTGCCACTTTCATCGCCATCGTCGTCACCGTCATCGGCGCACTTCGGTCGTTCGACCTCGTGTCGATCATGACCTCAGGCGGCCCCTACGGCA
>JANNRX010000063.1:0-6654 GCA_031401875.1 Hyphomicrobiales bacterium
ACCAGTCCGAACGCCACAATGACGCCGGCACCCGGATTGCGTGCGCCAAAAAAAGCGATCGACCAGCCTGCATTTAAAAGAATCTGTACTACAAAGGCGAGGATGGCATGATTTCGCGCCTTTCCTGCTCCGACATGCCGCAAGATTCGCCAAAAGCCGAAAATCATCAGCGCGAAAAGCATTGGCCAGACAATACCGAAAAGCCAGTTCGGAGGATTGAAGGCGGGTTTGTTCAATCCTGCATACCAGACCGGGATCGCAGGCGCTGTAATCGCCGATCCCGTCAATGCCGCAGGCACTGTGATCACCAGCGCAATAGCAAGAAAAATCAGCGACTGCCGGGAGAGGACCGGGATGCTGTGCCGTTCAGGATTTGTCATCATCACGGTTCTATAGGCGCAAAAAGGGCACTTTCCAATGCGGGATCACCCATTCAGGTGGATTTATGCTTGACCTTGCGACAAGCCTCCTGCATCCGCCGCGCATCCTGTGTTTTTCACCATTGCCTCCCCGGAATTTCATTGCGCCCTTTACTCGCCTTTCCCGCCAAAATTCTGGAGCTCGTCACCATCGCATTCGTGCAGGCGCTGTTTGCCTTCCTGCGGTTGCTTGGGCCAGAGCGCTCGTCCA
This sequence comes from Hyphomicrobiales bacterium, assembly GCA_031401875.1. Taxonomy (GTDB): domain Bacteria; phylum Pseudomonadota; class Alphaproteobacteria; order Rhizobiales; family Beijerinckiaceae; genus JADCCX01. The sequence goes on from JANNRX010000063.1 coordinate 631, forward strand.
ATATTGGCGGCTGGCTGACCCGCACAGCCGGGCGGTTTTTGCCCGCGAACAAGACCGCACTTGCCAATATCCGCGCTGCATTCCCCGAACTCTCCGAAGCGCGCGTGAAGGAGATTGCAGCAGGTGCCTGGGAGAATCTCGGCCGGACAGGTGCGGAATATGCCCATCTCGGCACCTTGTTTGACTGGGATGTGAACAATCCGGATGCGGGCCGCATATCGGTTGAAGGCATCGCACATTTCGATTCCCTGAGGGATGACGGCAAGCCAGGGCTGATCTTTTCCGCGCATCTGGGCAATTGGGAATTACCGGCGATTTGTGCCGCCACCTATGGGCTTGAGACGACTGCCGTCTTTCGTGCTCCCAACAATCCTGCCGCGCGCCGCATTGTGCATTCGATCCGCAGCGGGACCATGGGAGGATTGGCGGCCGCCGGCCCCGGTGCCTCTTTCGCCATGCGCGAGGTACTGGAGAAAGGCGGGCATCTGGGCATGCTGATCGACCAGCATTTCACGCGCGGGGTCGTTGTCGATTTTCTGGGACGTCCGGCGCTGACCAATCCTGTTCTTGGCAAGTTTGCCAAATATTTCGGCTGCCCCGTGCACGGCGTCCGCGTCATCCGGCTGCCGGGGTATCGTTTCAAGCTGGAGCTGACACCGCCGCTTGTGCTCCCCCGGGATGCGGATGGCGTGGTCGATGTCACAGGTGCAATGGCAGCCATGACAGCGGTGGTGGATGAGTGGGTCCGCGAATATCCGGAGCAATGGTTGTGGATGCACCGCCGCTGGCGGCCCAAATCCGAAACAGTGGCGAAGATCAATCAAGTGAAAGTGACTTCCCAGTGACTGCATAATTGGCTTTTTAAGACAAACGAATTTAAACTGAGATTGCCATGAAATATTTTGCCGCCTCACTCGTTGTCAGCAGTCTTTTCGCCATGCCCGCATTGGCACAATCATCAGCATCCGCAAAGCCACGCGCTGTGCTCGAGCTTTACACCAGCCAGGGCTGTTCATCCTGCCCGCCGGCGGACAGGCTTTTTGGTGATCTCGCCAAGGATAGCAGCCTTATCATCCTGACCCTGCCTGTGGATTACTGGGATTATCTGGGTTGGAAAGACACATTGGGGCACCCTTCTTTCAGTTACAGACAGAAGGCATATGCCGCCATGCGAAGCGACCGGCAGGTCTACACCCCTCAGGCTGTGATCAATGGTGTGGCGCATGCTGTCGGCTCGCAGCGCAACTCGATTGAGGCCGAGATCATCAAGACGCGCGATCACAGCGGAACATTGTCCGTTGATGTTGCGGTCGAGAAGGTAGGTTCCGACTTCCGCGTGAAAATCTCAGGCAGTTCCCTCGCTGGAGCATCGGGCCATGTCTGGGTCATGCCGATTGTGCGCACGCGTGAAGTGCAGATCGGGCGCGGAGAAAATACAGGGCGCACTGTCTCCTATGTCAATGTCGTGCGGCGTGTGACCAACGTGGGGGCCTGGAAAGGCGAAGCCATGACAATGGATATTCCTGCATCCAGCATGACCCCGGATGCAGAGGGTGTTGTCGTGCTGCTTCAGTCTGGAACAGATAAGAAGAGCTCACAGGTTCTTGGTGCTGGTCGGCTGATGGGGCTTTGATGGCTCTTTGAACAGGCCGACCTTGCGCGGGTCGATGCGACGAAGATCACCCTTGCGGATTGTCAGTCCCTGACGGTCGAAAAACTCCAGAACCAGAATGGCCATCTTGCGGCCGATAGCCAGTTGGTCGCGAAACAAAGCGGCGTTGAACCAGCCTTCCTGTCCGCTCTCATGGCTTGCGTTGCCCGTTCTGACGGCGATTTCGGCCAATTCGGCAACCGCCGTCCGCAGCAGAAAATGATCCTGGGCGACCTCATGCACATCGCCACGCCGCGCCAGACGCTTCATCAGGCCGCGGATTGTATCCTGCCTCCGCCGCAGATCCTCACTGAGTGCCAGAAGACGTGGTGGCGTGAAGCGATGCTGTCCTGAAATTCGAGGCCGCACCAAAGCCCAAAGCGCCTCATGCTCTGGTGAAAGCCGCGGAACATGGTGGGGAAGTCGCAGCCATGCCCCCGTGGAGGCAATGTCCCCTCGCCGCTCACAATGCTCGACCACAGCGGCAAAAGCCTGCGCTGACAACCGCTCGGGCACTGCCAGACGCAGCCGCTCTGTCGTCAGTCCCGCCTGATCGGGATGCGTCTCGTGGTGGATTTTCAGATGCTCAATCATATGGCGCGCAAGCCTGAGCAGGATCGCGGGAGCCATGACGAAAAGCTGAGGCCCCGCGCGCAGCAGAAGCAGGTTTTCCCGGGCGATGACGGCATCGAACGCCTTGCGAACCAGACCATGGTCGCGGGCATATTCCTCAAGATCAAGTGCATAAGGCGGCAGCACCGCGAGATGTGGCAAGGCCTCAATACCGCCGTGACGGGCACGTACAGCCAAGGCTTCCAGACGCTCGGGCTTGCGGCGATTGCGCTCTGGTGCCCGCACATCAAGGATCGTTCCGCCACCAATGGTGCGGGAAGCGGAAGCATCACGCAGGATCAGACGGTCACCCGCAAACAATGCCGCCGGACGACTGAGAACGATCTGCACGGGTTGCTCGTGATACGGCACATGCTTGCCATGCACCAGCGGCACCAGCCTCGCTGGCCATGCCCCACTGCCGCAATGCAGATGGACTGGGCTCCAGACGGGCAACGACTTTGTGATCTCGGGTGCCAGCCGTATCGATGCATCGAAACGCAGCGTCGGAGCATGGAGTTCTGGCGCAACCAGCACGTCACCCCGCTCCGCCTCGTCCTTGCTGATCCCTGCCAGATTGACCGCTGCCCTGGTGCCAATGGAAGCATGATCAACGCGCAGGTTCTGCGCATGGATTCCTCTGACGCGGACCTCCGCACCCGAAGGAGACAGGATCAGCCTGTCATCCACATGCATGCTGCCCCTGCGGATACTGCCTGTGACGATCGTGCCGGCTCCTTGCAATGTGAAGGCACGGTCGATGGGCATGCGAAACGGCTCGTTTGCGCTGTCACGATGACTGCACGCAGATGGAGCGAGAGCCCGAAGACGCGCTTCAAGCATGTCCAGCCCCTCACCACTGACGATCGAGACAGGAACGATGGGAATTTCGCTCAGACCAGTCCCCGAAAGCAAAAGTCGGACCTCTTGAACCCGTGCCGCAAGTGCTCCTACATCACAGAGATCGGCTTTCGTGAGGGCAACAACGCCTTGCTTTATGCCCAGCAAATCCGCAATCAGCAGATGTTCAAGCGTCTGCGGTTTGACGCCCTCATTGGCCGCCACAACGAACAGCAAGGCATCGATGCCTGTGATGCCCGCCAGCATGTTGTGGATATATCCCTCATGGCCCGGCACATCCACAAAACCGATGCGGCTGCCATCAGCCTGCGGCCAATAGGCAAAGCCCAGATCAATGGTGATGCCGCGGGCTTTCTCCTCCTTGAGGCGATCCGCATCCACACCCGTGATCGCACGGACCAGACTGGTCTTGCCGTGATCGATATGGCCAGCCGTACCGATGATCACCGGCTGACCTGCAATCTGTGCAATTGCGCGGCAAAGGGTGTCACATCCTCAAGGCATCGCAGATCTAGCAGAAACTGGCCTTCCTTGATGCGCCCTATCACTGGCATAGGCAAGTTCCGAAAGCGCTCTGCCAGGTGATCAACAGCCCGTCCCGGCGCACGGCCTACCGGCTTCATGGCAAGGCCCGCACTCGGCAGGGTTTCCAGCGGCAGGGCGCCGGAGCCGATCTGGCTCTGCAGATCAACAACCGAGACTGTCCAAGTATCGCCCAAACCCCCATCGCCCAAACCCGCTTCATCCAGAGCCTTTTGCAGGAGAGGCGCCAGTTCAGCGGCCAGAAGACGCAACGTTTCCCGCTTGCGGGTGAAAAACCGCAAGGTCGGCAAATGCACTGGCAGGGTGTCCGGATCACGGTAGAGCTTCAGCGTCGCAGCCAATGCTGCCAGCCTCAGCTTATCGACCCTCAGAGCACGCTTGAGGGCATTGTGCGCACATAGCGCCACCAGATCCTTGCGTCCGGCGATAATGCCGACCTGCGGACCACCCAGCAGCTTGTCGCCGGAGAATGTGACCAGATCCGCACCGTGTTTCAGCGCGTCCTGAACCGTGCGCTCGCGTTTCAGGCCGTAATGCGACAAATCGATCAAGGTGCCAGAACCCAGATCATCGATCAGCGGCAGGTTGTGCGCCCGCGCAATGCCGGCCAGCGCAACAGGCTCAACCTCTGATGTAAAACCCTCAATTTTGTAATTCGAGGTATGCACCTTCATGATCGCCGCCGTACGGGCGGACACAGCCTCGGCGTAATCGCTGGCATGGGTGCGGTTGGTGGTTCCAACCTCGCGTAGTTTCGCCCCCGCGCGGCGCATGATATCGGGAATACGGAAAGAGCCGCCAATCTCGATCAGCTCCCCGCGCGAGACGATGGTTTCCCTGCCTGCGGACAAAGAGGCCAGCGTCAGCAGAACGGCGGCGGCATTGTTGTTGACGACAACGCAATCCTCGGCGCCCGTCAATTCGCGGATCAGTCCCCTGATATGATCATCGCGCTCGCCGCGCTTGCCGGTTGCAACATCATATTCGAGATTGACGGCCTGCTGCATCGCGACAACCACAGCTTGCACTGCTGCCTCCGGCAGGATCGCGCGTCCGAGATTGGTATGCAGCACGGTGCCTGTCAGATTGAAGATTGGCCTCAGGCTTGGCACATCCTGGCGCTCCAGCTGCTGCATGGCGTGGCTGGCAATGTTCTCACTTTCCACAGGGACCCGCAAATCTCCCGGCAGCATCGCTGTTTGCGCCGCATTCCGCATGGCGGCAATCGTTGCGCGCACGGCTTCTGTCGCAGCTTTGCGCCCGAATCGTTGAGTCACAAGCATGCCGCTGGTACTGCTCAGCACAGCCTCAACTGAGGGAAAGGGAGATATCGGCTTGCTGGAAGAGTTATTCATCGGGCGGTTCATGCCTGAAAATGATCTGTCTGCTCCTGTTTCACAAGGCTTTTGCCTACAACTTCCTGTAACCTGTTGCATGACTTCAACAGCTTATCATGGCAATGCGCTGTACATTGCCTGATAGCACTTGTGCCAAGGCTGGGGCCTGAATGAATCTGGACAGCAACAAAAATACCATTGACCCTGCGGAACAGGCAGCCCTGCTGCTGTTTCGCATCGGTTTTGGCATCCTTTGCATCGCATTGCCGGTGATCGCCGCCTTTTCACGGCGGGCGCTGGTGATTATCGCGCCGATTGGTGCCGTCGTGCTGATTTTCTCTGCCCTGATGATCAAGGACAATCGCAATGCCGTAAGGCGCACCCTTAATGTCCTGACAAGCCCGGTTGGGCTTGCTGCCCTGTTCATTATCTTCTGGTCCGCCCTTTCGCTGCTCTGGACACCCTTTCCCGGTTCAGGAGCCGAACGTCTGTTTCGCATCGTCGGGACCGCAGGTCTGGCCGTCGGGGCGATCATCGCCTTGCCCAAGCGCATGCGCGCCACCAATCTCTATCTACTCGCGGTTGGCGTCGGGCTGAGTGCCATCACATTGCTCGGGCTGCTGCTGTTTCGCTCTGCGGAGATTGATGCAACCGCGCTCGAACGCGCGGCTATCCTGACAACATTGCTCGCCTGGCCAGCCGTCAACTGGCTCGCCATCAAGCAACGCAGTCTTTCAAGCATGGCAATTGCCGCCGCTGTGGGGGCAATTGCCATCGTGTTTCAGGGCCTTTCCGTCCTGCCTGCATTGATGATCGGTGCCATTTTGCTGGGCGGTGCCATCAACAACAGCCGCGCAACCGCTGTGGCTCTGATGTCCGCCGTTACCGTGCTGATCATGGCTGCTCCCCTGATCGCGATTATCCTCTCCTTCGTGGCCCCGCAGGAGAGCGGGCTGGGCCGCACCATGCAGACGTGGGCTGATCTGATCATGGCTGATCCAGGCCGGTTGCTGACGGGAC